>CAYFYD010000071.1:0-12975 GCA_964347195.1 uncultured Ectothiorhodospiraceae bacterium | reverse complement strand
GCGGGCTACTGCACGGAGATCGATGTCACCATCTACGCGGACGAGTCGATTCGGGTGGTGGACAACGGCCGGGGCATACCGGTGGATATGCATCGGGAGGAAGGGCGTTCTGCCGCCGAGGTCATCATGACCGTCCTCCATGCGGGCGGGAAGTTCGACGACAACTCGTACAAGGTGTCCGGCGGTTTGCATGGGGTAGGCGTGTCCGTGGTGAACGCGCTCTCCGAGCGCCTCGTCATGACGATCTATCGGGACGGGAAGACCTACCGGCAGGAGTTCCGTGACGGAGAGCCGCTGGAGCGGCTCGGGGTGATCGGCACGAGTGCGCGCACCGGAACCGATATCTACTTCAAGCCGAGTCCCAGGACCTTCAACAACATCGAGTTCCACTACGACATCCTTGCTCATCGCCTGCGCGAGCTTTCGTTTCTGAGCTCCGGGGTAAGGATCCGACTCCTCGATGAGCGAACGGGAAAACAGGATGTATTTCAGTACGATGGAGGGATCCGGGCCTTCGTCGAGCATCTGAACCGCAACAAGACGCCGCTGCACCCGAGCGTGCTCAGCTTCTCGGCGGAACGGCAGGGGATCTCGGTCGATGCCGCCTTGCAGTGGAACGACTCCTACCAGGAGAACATCTTCTGCTTCACCAACAACATCCGCCAGCGGGACGGTGGAACCCACCTTTCGGGTCTTCGCGCCGCGCTGACTCGCACCATGAACCAGTACATGGAAAGTACGGGACTGCTTCAGAAGGCGAAGATCGATCCGACCGGAGACGACGTTCGAGAGGGGCTCACCGCCGTCCTTTGTGTCAAGGTGTCGGACCCGAAATTCTCTTCGCAGACCAAGGACAAGCTGGTGTCGTCCGAGGTCAAGCCGGTGGTGGAATCGGCGGTGGCGGAGAAGCTCTCGGACTTTCTCGCCGAGACCCCTGCCCAGGCCCGGGCGATAACGGCGAAGATCATCGAGGCCGCGCGCGCGCGCGAGGCGGCAAGGAAGGCCCGGGAAATGACTCGCCGCAAGACGGCGCTCGACGTGGCAGGGTTGCCCGGGAAGCTGGCGGACTGCCAGGAGAAGGACCCCGCGCTCTCCGAGCTCTTCCTGGTAGAGGGCGATTCGGCGGGCGGCTCCGCAAAACAGGGCCGGGACCGGCGTACTCAGGCGATCCTGCCGCTCAAGGGCAAGATCCTGAACGTCGAGAAGGCCCGGTTCGACAAGATGCTCTCATCGGCGGAGGTGGGCACCCTGATCACCGCACTCGGCTGCGGCATCGGGAGCGAAGAGTATGACCCGACCAGGCTGCGATACCACCGGATCATCATCATGACGGACGCGGACGTCGATGGATCCCACATCCGTACTCTCTTGTTGACGTTCTTCTATCGGCAGATGCCCGAGTTGATCGAAGGAGACCACATTTACATCGCCCAGCCCCCCCTCTACAAGGTGAAGCGGGGCAGACAGGAGCGCTACGTCAAGGACGACTCGGAGCTCGACGCCTTTCTCATGGAGCTCGCACTGGACGGCGCCCGGGTCACGCTTCCGGACGGGTCGACCCTGTCGGCGGAGTCGCTCGAAGCGGTCTCGCGAGACTATCTCGCCCTGGAGGGCATTACCAAGCGGCTCTCGCGGCGCATCTTCCCCGAGGTGCTCGAGGCGATGATGCAAATGCCTCTGCTCGACGGGGCGGAGTTCGAGTCGAGCACATTGCTGAACGCATGGTTTGAACGTCTCGAGGAGAGTCTGAAGGAGGGCCCTGCCTCGCCCGGCAGCTTTACCGTCGCCCTCGAAGATCGTCCCGACGACGGATTTCGGGCCCGGCTCCAGACCGTGATTCACGGGGTGGAATCGGAGCGGGTGGTCGGAAGCGAGTTCTTCCGTTCCGCGGAGTACCGGAACTTGGTGAAACTGAGCGAGCACCTCTACGGTGATCCGAAGGAGGTGGAGGTTGTCCGGGGGGAGCGCTCGCACCGCGCCGGCGGTATCGGCGAGGCCCTCGAGTGGCTCGTGAACGAAGCCCGCCGCGGTCTGCACGTGCAGCGCTACAAGGGACTGGGGGAGATGAATCCGGAGCAATTGTGGGAAACCACGATGGATCCGGAGATCCGCCGCCTGCTGCGGGTCCGAATCGAGGACGGAGTCGCGGCCGACGAGCTGTTCACCACGCTGATGGGAGATCAGGTCGGGCCGCGGCGCGACTTCATCGAATCCAACGCGCTCGCCGTGGCCAACCTCGACACCTGATCTTCGCGGCGTGCGGTCGTGCCCGGAGTTGGTCCGAAGCTGCCTTCGGCTCTCGCCACACACCACAGGTCGACGCTCTCGACGCCTTGGGCGAGGATGGTCCGCGCCAGCTCCGCCGCGGTAGCCCCCGTGGTGACTACATCGTCGATGATGGCTACCCGGCGATAGCGAGCGAGGTGGCGTGAGGCAGTAAATGCGCCGCGCACGTTGAGTCGTCGGGCACGGATGCTCTGCGCTCGGGACTGGACCGGGGTATCCCGGGTGCGTCTCACCCAGTACCGCTTCACGGGGATTCCCGCTCCGGCTCCGACCGCCTTGGCGATCTCCAGGCTCTGGTTGAAACCGCGCGCGCGAAGGCGCCGGGGATGCAGGGGCACCGGGAGGAGGCACTCGGGTCCGTCAGGGTCTTCTTCCGCGATCCGTTGGGCGAGCAGGCGCCCCAGCGTGGGGGCGACTGCGATGTCGCCTTGGTACTTGAGCTGTTGGATCAGGGTGTCGAGGGGATCCGCGTAGCGAAATGCGGCGAGAGTCCGGCGAAACGGGGGCGGGGCGCTTGCACACCGCGCGCAGATACCCAACCCCGAGCTCGGCAGGGGCAGGCCGCACCGCCGGCAGGCGCCCGCGATCCTCGGCAGGTCGAGCACGCAGCCGGTGCAGAGGTTGAAGGGCTCCGCCGCCCGGTCCCCGCACAGCACGCATATGCGTGGCAGCAGCAAGGCCAGCACTTCGCGCATGGAGACCCTCCTTGGTCATCCAGACTCGCAGGTACAATGATTGCCGTATCCGCTCCCATTCGCAAGCCCCGTACCCCGCACCGCCAAGGCTGATTGGTTCTCTTGACCGTTCCCGGAGTCAGATGGACGCCCGCGTGAGCCGCACCAACCGGAAAGTGGCCGGTCGCGCCGGCGCTTCCTGGGTGCGCGGGCGGAGTGTCTACCGGTGGGCGACCGTCGCACGGGCAGCGGAATAACGGGCAGAGGGTTGTTCCGGGGGTTCCGCGTGCAAGGTCGATGAGCCCCGGCGATTCCCATCTGCGGGTTCGGCGCGCGTTCGCCCGCGCCGCGTCGAGCTACGACCGCGTGTCGCGGGTGTACGACGAAGTCGGCCGGCGTCTGCTCGCGCATCTGGATCCCATCGCCGTTGACCCCGCCCGCGTTCTCGACGTGGGTTGCGGCACCGGTACCGGCACCGCCCTGCTCGCTTCCCGCTACCGCCGGGCCCGAGTCCATGGAGTCGACTGCGCGCGGCCGATGCTCGAGGTCGCGAAGTCGAAAGGGCCGAAGCTCTTCTCGCGCCGGCGCTTCCTGTGCGCGCAGGCGGAACGTCTGCCGGTGGCCGACCGGTGCGTGGACCTCGTGCATGCCAATCTGCTGCTCCCCTGGTGCGCCGTCCTCGAAGCCCCACTGCGGGAGTTCGCCCGCGTGCTCGCGCCCGGCGGGCTTCTCGTTCTTTCTTCACTGGGGCCCGATACCCTGGTCGAGCTGCGGCGCATCTGGGCCGGGCGACCGGTCTCGGAAACGGAGCCCGGGCTGGTGGACATGCATGACCTCGGAGACGCGCTCGTCGCTGCCGGTCTGGCCGAGGCGGTCATGGAGACGGAGCGCCTGACGGTTCAGTACGGGAGCGCGGCGCGGCTCGTCGACGACCTCGTTCGCAGCGGCGCCTGGGGGGCCCGGGCCCGGCGCCGCGCCGGGGGTCGTCCCCGCCCGGCCTTCGCCCAACTCCGGCGCCGCTACCTCGCCATGCGCTCGGACGCTCCCCTGGACACCACGGTGGAGATCGTCTACGCCCACGCTTGGGCGCCCGCCGAACCTTCCCGGCACGTCATGGTGCCGGCCCCGCTTCGGGTACGCCCGGATCCTTCCCGGCTCCGAGCTCCGAAGTCGGAGAGTGTACCGTAACTTGCTGATTCGACGAGACAAAGTGTCCAATTCGGCGGTTGCGAAAGCCGGTCCGAGGCTGTTAGCATTACAACCCTTCGCCGGTGGGACGCGCCCGTCGAGCATCGAGCGCCGAAATGGTTTCGAAGAGTCTTTGCGCCGGCAATTCGTGCCGGTTCGTCATCCGGCCCAACCGGTCGCTGACGCCGCGGCAGCAGATGGTCTTCTTCCTCTTCATGTGCGTGGTGGTGCTCGGCATCGCCGGGGTCTTCGCCATTCGCGGATTCTGGCCGGTGCTCCCCTTCGCCGGCCTCGAGATTGCGGTGCTGGCCTACGCCTTGTGGCACTGCGCGCGCTCCGGCACTCTGACCGAAGTGATATCCGTCGCGCCCGATCGCATTTCGGTGGACAAGGGCCACGGCCATCTTGCGCGGGTGTGGGAGACGCCCTTGGCGTGGGCGCAGATACGCCTCGACCGTTCCGGGCGCGACTGGTATCCCAGCCGCCTCGTGATCCGATCCCACGGCAAGGAGCTACAATTGGGAACTTTTCTGAACGAGGATGAGCGCCAGCGGCTCGCAACCGAGCTGCGTCGCGCCGTCGCCGGATTCGCCGTTCGGGGCTGGCACCGGTCGGCGTCGCCGTCTTGAGGATCGGGGAGACCGGATGAACATGTGTCCTGGAGTATGGTGCAAGAGGCCGGGGGGCCTGCTGCTCGCGGTGTCGCTGGCGAGCCTCCCCGGCTCCGCCTCGGCGGCATGGGAGCTCAACCTTCCGGTGGGCGTCACCCCCTTGAGCGCGATCGTCTACGACCTGCACATGCTGATCCTGTGGATCTGCGTGCTCATCGGGGTGGTCGTGTTCGGGGTGATGTTCTACTCCATCTTCCGGCACCGCAAATCGCGCGGTTACCAGGCAGCGCACTTCCACCACAGCGCCTTCGCCGAGATCGCCTGGACCGTCATCCCCTGCATCATCCTCGTGGGAATGGCGATCCCGTCCACCACCACCCTCATCGAGATGGAGGACACGAGCGAGCCGGACATGACGCTCAAGGTCACCGGCTACCAGTGGAAGTGGCGTTACGACTATCTCGACGACGACCTCACCTTCTACAGCAATCTCGCGCCGGAGAGCCGACGGGCGATATACGAGGTCGGCGGTCCCGAGGAGCGGGCGGAGAGGTACCTTCTCGAAGTCGACAACCCCGTCGTGCTTCCCACGGACCGGAAAGTGCGCATCCTCCTCACCGCGGACGACGTCATACATGCGTGGTGGGTGCCGGAGCTGGGCCAGAAGAAGGACGCGATCCCGGGCTTCGTCAACGAGATCTGGACGCGGATCGAGGAGCCCGGAACCTATCGGGGCCAGTGCGCGGAGCTGTGCGGCAAGGACCACGGCTTCATGCCCATCGTCGTGATCGCGAAGCCGGAGGAGGAGTACCGTGCGTGGGTCGAGGAACAGAAGCAGGCGCAGGCCCTGGCGCGCAGCGCGGCCCTGCGGGAGTGGACGCGGCCCGAGCTCATGGCCAGGGGCGAGGCGGTGTACGCCAGCGCCTGCGCGGGCTGTCATCAGCTCGACGGCGGCGGGGTGCCGAGCCACACCGCGTCGATTGCGGGCAGCACGGTCGTGACCGGGGACCTCGGGGAGCACCTGCGGGTGGTCCTCGAGGGACGCACGGGCACCGCGATGCGCGCCTTCGCCTCGGAGCTCGACGACGTGGAGCTCGCCGCGCTGATGACCTACCAGCGCAACGCGTTCGGGAATGCGACCGGCGACCTCGTTCAACCCGCGGCGGTCGCCGTCGCGAGACTCAACCTGGGAGACTGAAGGGCCATGAGCGCAGCGACCACCCCCCACGATCACGCCCACGAGGAACACCACCATGGCCCGCCCCCGGGCCTGCTGCGCTGGGTGTTCACGACCAACCACAAGGACATCGGCACCCTCTACCTCCTGTTCGCCCTGACGATGCTCTTCGTCGGCGGCTTCCTCGCCATGGGGATCCGGGCCGAGCTGTTCGAGCCCGGTCTGCAGCTCCTCGATCCGGACCTCTTCAATCAGTTCACCGCGATGCACGGGCTCATCATGGTGTTCGGCGCGATCATGCCCGCCTTCGTGGGATTCGCGAACTGGCAGGTGCCGATCATGATCGGCGCGCCCGACATGGCGCTGCCCCGGATGAACAACTGGAGCTTCTGGATCCTGCCCTTTGCCGGGATCCTGCTCATCTCGACCTTCTTCATGCCGGGCGGAGCGCCCGCGGCGGGGTGGACGATGTATCCCCCCCTCGTGCTCCAGGGCGGCATGAACGTCCCCTTCCTCATCTTCGCGGTGCACCTCCTCGGCATGTCGTCGATCATGGGGGCGATCAACATCATCGTGACCATCCTCAACATGCGCGCGCCGGGAATGACGCTGCTGCGCATGCCGCTCTTCGTGTGGACTTGGTTGATCACGGCGTTCCTGCTCATCGCGGCGATGCCGGTGCTCGCCGGCGCGGTCACGATGCTGCTGACCGACCGCTTCTTCGGGACCTCCTTCTTCAACGCGGCGGGAGGAGGGGACCCGGTGATGTTCCAGCACATCTTCTGGTTCTTCGGGCATCCCGAGGTCTACATCATGATCCTGCCCGCCTTCGGCATCGTCTCGCAGATCCTGCCCGCCTTCAGCCGCAAGCCGCTCTTCGGCTACGAGTCGATGGTGTATGCGACCGCTTCGATCGCGTTCCTCTCGTTCATCGTCTGGGCGCACCACATGTTCACGGTGGGCATGCCGCTCGCGGGCGAACTCTTCTTCATGTACACCACGATGCTGATCGCGGTGCCGACCGGAGTGAAGGTGTTCAACTGGGTGGCGACGATGTGGCGAGGCTCGATGACCTTCGAGACTCCCATGCTCTACGCCATCGCCTTCGTCGTGCTGTTCACCATAGGAGGCTTCTCGGGTCTGATGCTCGCCATCACCCCGGCCGACTTCCAGTACCACGACACCTACTTCGTGGTAGCCCACTTCCACTACGTGCTGGTGACCGGCGCGCTGTTCGCCATCGTCGGGGGCGTGTATTTCTGGCTGCCGAAGTGGACCGGCCACATGTACGACGAACGTCTCGGCAAGTGGCACTTCTGGCTGTCCTTCGTTTCGGTGAACATCCTCTTCTTCCCGCAGCACTTCCTGGGGCTCGCCGGCATGCCTCGCCGGATCCCGGACTACTCCGTGCAGTTCGTGGAGTGGAACATGGTCTCCAGTGTGGGCGGCTTCGCGTTCGGGCTCTCGCAGTTGCTCTTCGTCTACATCATCTTCAAGACGATACGCGGCGGCGCCAAGGCGCCCGATCGGGCCTGGGAAGGCGCACGCGGCCTGGAATGGACCCTCCCTTCGCCGCCGCCCTACCACACCTTCGCCGAGCCGCCGAAGGTGACGGAGGCCGATGCCCACAGCTAGGCGGCGGGTCTCCGTCCCGAAAAGAACGACATGGCCGCCATCTCTCAAGAGCTCATCGCGATCCTCGCGGTCGGAGTCGCGCTCGGCGCGCTGATGTTGCGCATCAGCGCGCGCATCGACCGCCTGGAGGGGCGCATCGGTGGCTTGTCCGGACGCATCGACCGCCTGGAGGAACGCATCGACCAACAGGGCGAACGCATTGACCAACAGGGCAGGCGCATCGACCAGGTGGACGAACACATCGGCGACCTGCGCGAACGCATGGCGCGCATCGAAGGCCTGCTGGAAGGCCTGCGTGACTCCATCACCGGGCGGCAGGCAGCTTGAGCCCCCCGCCACGGCCCCGATGAGAGAATCGACCGCGAAGCTCGGGAGCGCCGTTTCCGGCGCTGCTCCCACCGCGACGGCGACGGAGTCCGGGGGGCAATCGTCGGCCCGGCTCCGAGGGAGCAGGCGCGGTTTGCGTTTTTCCCCGCCACCGAGAAGCGATCGGCGCCGTGCCATCAGCATCCGGCTCGCCGTTCTGCTCGGCCTCGTGGCGTTCGCGTTCTACATGGCGATGTTCATGCTCGGGGGAGTCGGCACATGAGCGACACGCATCGCCAGTATCGCCGCCCCTCGCGCCGGAACCGGCGCGCGGCGTGGCGGCTCGGCCTCGTGGTCGCGGCGATGTTCGGCTTCGGCTACGCGCTGGTACCGCTCTACGACGTGTTCTGCGAGGTGACCGGGCTCGGGGGGCGTACCGGCGTCGTGCAGGCCGACACCCTGCCGGCGACGGTCGACGAGAGCCGTCTCGTGACGGTCCGTTTCGACGCCACCGTGAACAGCGCGCTGCCCTGGGAGCTCGAGCCCGCTCAGCGCGAGATGAAAGTGCACCCGGGGCGTCTCTACCAGACCTTCTACGTCGCCCGGAGCCGGTCCCGCCAGGCGAGCGTGGGACGGGCGGTGCCGAGCGTGGCGCCCGCCATCGCCTCGAAGTACTTCAACAAGACCGAATGCTTCTGCTTTACGAGCCAGCATCTCGGGCCCGGCGAGGGGCGGGAGATGCCGGTCCACTTCGTGGTGAGCGAGCAGTTGCCGGAACGCGTCGAGGCGCTGACGTTGTCCTACATCTTCTTCGACGCCGGGTCGAGCGGTTGAGATCGGGAGCGCCGGCGAGAGCGATCCGACGCACAGCAGACAAGGGGACCCACCGCATGGCGGCAGAGCAACACTACTACCTTCCCGACCCGAGCCACTGGCCGATCGTGGGATCGATCGGGCTCTTTCTCCTCCTCGGGGGCTTCGCGTCCTACCTGAGCGGGATCACGAGCGGTCCGATCGCGATGATCATCGGATTCGCGGTGGTGGTGTTCATGATGTTCGGCTGGTTCGGCACCGTCATCGGCGAGAGCGAGAAAGGACGCTACAACGCCCAGGTCGACGTGTCCTTCCGCATGGGCATGGGCTGGTTCATCTTCTCGGAGGTGCTGTTCTTCGCCGCCTTCTTCGGCGCCCTGTTCTATGCCCGCGTGTACTCGGTGCCGTGGATGGGGGGCGAAGGGGTCGGAGCGCTCGCCACCCATCCCGTTCTCTGGCCCGACTACGAGTCCGCTTGGCCCACCAACGGCCCCGCCAACATCGGTGACGCGTTCGAGACCATCCCCGCCTTCGGGATTCCCGCCTTCAACACCATCATTCTGCTGACCAGCGGCGTCACGGTGACCCTGGCGCACTGGGCGCTCAAGAAGAACCAGCGCGCCCGACTCTCCTTCTGGCTCTTCGCGACGGTCGCGCTGGGCGTGATCTTCCTCTATTACCAGGCGGTCGAGTTCTACCACGCCTACAACGACCTCAACCTGACGCTCGAGTCGGGTATCTACGGCTCCACGTTCTTCATGCTCACCGGCTTCCACGGGTTCCACGTGACGGTGGGCGCGACCATGCTCGCCGTGATCTGGGTGCGCACACTCCGGGGTCACTTCACGCCGAAGAAGCACTTCGCATTCGAAGGCGTTGCTTGGTACTGGCACTTCGTCGACGTGGTGTGGCTCGGTCTCTTCATCTTCGTCTACTGGTTGTAGGGGTTTCCGGGAAGACGCCCGGCGCGGAACGGCGGCGGAGGATTCGAGTGCCCCTTGCCCCGGCGCCGTCCCTGTCCCCGTTCCCAGGAGATTCTCCA
The DNA here is from genome assembly GCA_964347195.1 of uncultured Ectothiorhodospiraceae bacterium. GTDB lineage: Bacteria > Pseudomonadota > Gammaproteobacteria > HK1 > HK1 > JAJEAD01. The sequence continues at coordinate 3,243 of CAYFYD010000071.1, read as the reverse complement.
CAACCATTTGAATTCACGGGCCTTTCTCCCAGCACTCGCGTGGGGGCGGACTGCGCGGGAATGACGAGGAGTGGCGTCCTGCACAGTGCCTGTCATTCCCGCGCCCCCTCCCGTCATTCCCGCGAAGCTTGTCCCCGGCCCCGATCGGGGAGCGGGAATCCATCGCCGTGGTGCCTTGCCCGAACGCGGGGCGCTTCGCGAGCGTGGCCGGCTATCGCGGCGCACAGAAAATGCGGTGCGGTCCGCGGCGATGACGGTCCCGGACGGATGCCGGTCAGGGCGAGAGGGGGTGGGGCTGGATGAGCCCCGCCCACCAGAGAACGAAGAGCAGCGCGAACAGCGATACCGAGATCGCCACCCTCCACGTCAGCGCCCTCGCCAGCCGGTCGGATTCGCCGCGATCATTGACCAGGAAGTAGAGGGCCGAGCCCATCGCGGCCACGATGCCGAGGAAGATGACGACGACGAGGATCTTGCCGAGCAACCTGGAGCCCTCGCTGCGATGCCAGGCAGTATAGTCGACGGGAACCGGGGCGCCGCGGCGGGCTCGGGAGGCAAGTGGTGTTTCCGTCCCTCCCGGTGGCCGACCCTCGCGACCCTGGTCCTGTTGCCTCTGCTGGTCTGGCTCGGCTTCTGGCAGCTCGAGCGCGCGGAGCACAAAGAGGTGCTGGCGGCCCGCGCTGACGCACAGGGCGCCCGGGCGCCCGCGGTGCTCGGAGCAGCGGGGCCGGACACCGCCTTCGAGCACGAGTCCCGGGACTATCGGCGGGTGGTGGCCACCGGGCGCTACCTCCCGCTTCACTACCTGCTCGACAATCGTACCCGGCGGGGCGCGGCGGGCTACGACGTCCTCAGCCCTCTCGTCTTCGACGACGAGGGAGTCCGCGGCGTCATGGTCAACCGCGGATGGATTGCGCTCGGTCCGAGCCGGGAAGTGCTCCCCGAGACCAGCGCGCCCTCCGGGGCGCTCGAGGTGCGGGGCAGGAGCCGGAGGCCCGGCGCGGCATTTCTCCTCGGCGACGCGGGGTATCGCGGCGACATCTGGCCACGGGTCGTGCAGAGCATTGACATCGGGAAGATGGAGGAGACGCTCGGAGTCGACCTGCTGCCGTTCGTGATAGAGCTGGAGCCCACCGAGCCCTACGGGTTCGATCGCGGCTGGCCTCCCCATGGCGGCCTCACCCCTCGCCGTCACCGCGCCTACGCGTTCCAATGGTTCGCACTCGCGCTCACCCTCGTCGTCATCTACGTCGTCGTGAACCTGCGCCGTCGATGAAGCGCTCCCGGGCCGCATACCCGCGCGTCCTCACGCTCACGTTCCTCCTCGCGTTCGTCGTGAGCACGCTCGGCGCCTATGTGAGGCTCTCCGATGCCGGGCTCTCCTGCCCGGACTGGCCGGGCTGCTACGGGCGGCTCGGGGTCCCGGACCCCGCCGAAGCCTCCGCCGCCGAGGCCGCGTTTCCCGATCGTCCCCTGGACCGCGCCCGCGCCTGGAAAGAGATGATCCACCGCTACGCGGCCGGGCTCCTGGGCGTGCTGGTCCTGATCCTGGGCGTGCTCGCCTGGAGAAGGAGTCGCCCCGGCCGGGTGCCCGCCGCGCCATGCTTCCTGATCGCTCTGGTGCTCTTCCAGGCGCTGCTCGGAATGTGGACGGTCACGCTCCGTCTCGCCCCGCTGGTGGTGACCTCCCATCTGCTCGCGGGACTGGCCACGCTCGGGTTGCTGTGGTGGCTCCGGCTGCGCGAGGGACTTGACGCAGGGGCCGCCGGCCCTTCGTTCCGTAGCGGGAGGGCGCCGCGTCTTCGCGCCTGGGCGCTCGCAGGGGTGCTCGTGGTCTCCCTCCAGATCGCGTTGGGAGGGTGGACCAGCGCGAACTACGCGGCCCTCGCCTGTCCGGACTTTCCCTTGTGCCAGGGGCGGCTCCTGCCTCCGCTCGACTGGGCCGGCGCTTTCACCCCGTGGCCGGAGGCCCCCGAAGGCGGATACGAAGGCGGCGTGCACGACAACGACGCCCGGGTGACGATCCACGTCGCCCACCGTCTCGGCGCTCTCCTGACGCTGCTCTACGTGAGCGTGTTCGCGGTGCGGGTGTTCGTCTCGGCCGAGGCGCGGCGCATCAGGACCGCGACGGGGGTCCTGCTCGCCCTCGTTGTCGTGCAGGCCGGCCTCGGCATCGCGAACGTGGTGCTCGGTCTGCCTCTGGCGGTCGCGGCGGCGCACAACGCCGGAGCCATCCTCGTGCTGCTCTCCGCGCTCACTGTGTACCATAGGGCCCGTACGCCCCCGCTCTCGACTGCGGCGAGGAACGAGGTGAACCCTTGAGCGATCACGCGGCCGTCCTCGGCCAGTCCCCGCGGTGGCGGGAGTATCTCGCACTCACCAAGCCGCGCGTGGTCTCGATGCTCGCGTTCACCGCGCTCGTCGGGGTGTGTCTTGCGAGCCCCGGCGCGGTGCCGCTGGACACCGCGGTCTTCGCCCTCCTCGGCATCGGCCTCGCCGCGGCGGCTGGGGGCGCGGTGAATCACGTCGCGGACCGCCGGGTGGACGCCCTCATGCCCCGTACCCGACGGCGACCGCTCCCGCGGGGCCGGGTCACGAGCGCGGCCGCGCTCGCTTTCGCCGGGGTCCTGAGCGGGCTCTCGATGCTTCTGCTCGGCGCCCTGGTGAACTGGCTCACCGCGGTGCTCACCCTCGCCTCGATGGTGGGATACTCGGTGGTCTACACGATGTATCTCAAGCGGGCGACCCCGCAGAACATCGTGATCGGGGGGGCGGCGGGCGCCATGCCCCCGGTGCTCGGCTGGACCGCGGTGACCGGCAGCCTGGACGGACACGCCTGGCTGCTCTTTCTCATCATCTTCGCGTGGACCCCACCGCACTTCTGGGCGCTGGCGATCGAACGCCGGGAAGAGTACGCCCGGGCGGAGATCCCCATGCTGCCCGTCACCCACGGGGTTCCCTTCACCCGGCTCCAGATCCTCCTCTATACCCTCATCCTGTTCGGGGTCAGCCTGTTGCCCTTCGTCGCCCGCATGAGCGGTGGCCTCTATCTCGCGGGAGCGGTGGTGCTGGGCGCCGCCTTCGTCTACCAGGCCGTGATGCTCTACCTGGGACGGGAGCGGGAGAGGCCGATGAAGGTGTTCGGCTTCTCCATCTACTACCTCCTCGCACTCTTCGCGTTTCTCCTCGTCGATCGCTACCTCGGCATGACGGCCTGAATCCGTACCCGTCGGCGAAGGAGAG
>CAYFYD010000070.1:1391-12999 GCA_964347195.1 uncultured Ectothiorhodospiraceae bacterium | reverse complement strand
TGTAGACCCCGATGAACATCTTGAACATGCCTTCGTGCAGGTAGAAGTTGATCGGCCCCGGCGCCTGCGGCGAGGTGCCGGTCCAATCGAAGAAGGCGTGCTCGCCCTCGCGCCATAGGGTGAGCTTGAGCTTGAAGGGGCCGTTCCCGAGCCCGTCGTCGTCGACGAAGTCCTCGAAGGACTGGGGCTCTTCCGGGAGGTTCCTGACGATGAGCGCGCGCATCGCCCGCTCGGTCCGCTTCAACAGGGCATCGCAGGCCTTCTTGTAGGTCTCCACCCCGAAGCGCTCGCACATTTCGATCACTCGCCGTTCGCCGGTGCGGCTGCCCGCGATGATCGCCATGAGGTCGCTGTAGTTCATCTCGGGCGTGCGCGAGTTGTTCATGAGAATCCTCATCGCCGCCTCGTTCGGCTCGCCTCGCGCGTAGATCTTGATGGGCGGGATGCGGATGCCTTCGCCGAAGATGGAGGTGGCCGCGGTCGGCATGCTGCACGGCACCGGGCCGCCCACGTCCATCATGTGGCCGAACATGGAGCTGAAGCCGACCACCTCCCCCTCGAAGAAGATGGGAATGAGCACCATCCAGTCGTTGATGTGGCTGATCGCCCCGCCGCACAGGTAGGGATCGCTCTGCAGGATGATGTCGCCCGGCTCCAGGTCGAATGCCTGCTCCTCCAGCATTTCGGACACGTAGGAACCGAACTGGCCGACGATCATCCGGCCGGCGGCGTCGGTGATCATCGGGAACTCGTCGTGCTGCTCGCGTATCACCGGCGACATCGCGGAGCGGAACAGCACCGCGTCCATTTCGTGACGGGCGTTGCGCAGGGCGTTCTCGATGAGGTCCAGGGTGATCGGGTCGAGGTCACCATCGGCCCTCGCCGCGCGGGCCGGCTGCGCGGACCCCGCGGCGTGCGCCGGGGCGGAGGGGGGCACGGGTCCCGGCGCAGTCCGGCCGCTCGGAGGGACCGGCTCGGACCGAGTCGCTGCGCTCTGCGCACCGTCGCCCGGCTCCGGCAGGGAGAACCCCGCCGGCGCGCCTTCACCGGGCTCCGCAGGCTGCCCGTTGCCCAGCACTCTCGCTTCGCGCAGCCGCGCGCCGAGGATGCGATCGAACTGGGCACGGTTGGCTTCGAGGAGCTCGTCCAGGGAGACGCCGGCACCGGGCGGTTTCAGATCAGCCATGTCGCTTGCCTCCGCCCGCGGAGTTGCCCGCCGGCCGAATGAGGATGTTCAGGTACTCGTCCACTTCGCCGACGGGTCCGGGGGGAAGCAGGGTGGGCGAGGCGGGCGGGGTGACGAGGGCGGGCCCCCGCACCTCGTGGCCGGCGCGCAAACGGCCGCGACCGTAGACGAGGGCGCTGAGGAGCTCCCCGGCGAAGTACACCCGGGTGTCGCCGGTGACCGCTTCCGCCGGGTCGGCATCGCCGCGCTCGAAGCGCGGGAGCTCGACCTTCACCACCCCCGCGGCGCCGACCGCGCGCAGGTTGACGAGCTCCACCGGGTGGTCGAGCCGGAACCCGTACAACTGCTGGTGGGAGTGGCCGAAGCGTTCGGTCAGCGCCGCCACCCCGCCCTTCGCGAGCGTGCGCGGCTCCACCGCGAGCGGGAACTCGTAGCCCTGGCGAAAGTAGCGGAGGTCCGCTTCGAAGCGCAGCGAATGCTGCGCCTCCGCCACCCCTTCGCCGCGGAGCCAGGCCCGGGCCTGCTCCCCCAACCCTTCCAGCACCTCTCGCACGTCGTCGGGGTCGGCCTCGTCGATGGGGCGGATGTAGGTGCGGGCGAACTCGTTCTTGACGTCGGAGCACAGGAAGCCCAGCGCCGAGAGGACCCCCGGCGTGGGCGGCACGATGACCGGGAAGCACCCGGCGAGGATGGCGAGCGCGTTCCCGTGCAGGGGGCCGGCACCGCCGAACGCGACGAGCGCGAAGTCGCGGGGGTCGAGCCCTTTCTGTACCGTCACCAGCCGCAGGGCACCGAACATGTTCTCGTTGACGATGTCCAGGACGCCCTGTGCGGCCTGGTTCACGTCCAGGCCGAGCGCCCGTGCGATGGGGGCGAGGGCGGAGGCCGCCGCCGCCGCATCGAGGGCCATCTCGCCGCCGAGGAGACTGGGGGGCAGGCGTCCGAGCACCACGTTGGCGTCGGTGACGGTGGGCAGGGTGCCGCCGTGGCCGTAGCAGGCGGGGCCGGGTCGCGCACCGGCGCTCTGCGGCCCGACCCGCAACGCCCCGGTCATGGGGACGTGGGCGATGGAGCCGCCGCCGGCCCCGACGCTGTGCACCTCGACCGACGGCACCTTGATCGGATAGTAGCCGAGCGCGGTCTGCCGCGAGATGGTGGGCGCCCCGTCGCGCACCAGCGAGACATCGGTCGAGGTGCCGCCCATGTCGAACCCGAGCGCGTTGCGGTGGCCAGCGCGTCCGGCCACGAAGGCCGCGCCCGACACGCCTCCCGCCGGCCCCGACAGCATGGTGTGGGCGGGCGACTCGGTGGCCCGCTCGACGCTCATCAGCCCCCCGTCGGAGCGCACGATGTGCACCCGCGCGTCGAGGTCGAGCCCCTTGAGCTTGTCGTCGAGGTTGCGCAGGTAGCGCCGCATGCTCGGGCGCACGTACGCGTTCATCACCGTGACCAAGGTACGCTCGTACTCCCTGAACTCCGGGAGGATCTCCGAGGAGAGCGAGACGGGCACATCGCTGCCGGTCTCCTCCACGAGTGCGTTCAGACGCCGCTCGTGCACGTCGTTGGCGTAGGCGTGCAGCAGGGAAATGGTGAGCGATTCGACCCCGGCATCGAGCAGCTCCGCGATCGCGGCGCGGGCCGCGCCCTCGTCGAGAGGCCGCACGACCCGCCCGCGCGCGTCGATCCGCTCCGCGATCCCCCGGGTGAGCGCCAAGTCCGCGAGGGGGTCGGGCTTTCGCATGATCATCCAGCCCGCGAGGGGGCCGGGCGTCTGCGAGCGCGCGAGGTGGAGCACTTGCTCGAAGTTCTCGGTGACCAGCAACCCCACCTTCGCGCCCTTCTCCTCCAGCACGATGTTGGTCGACACCGTGGTGCCGTGGAGGACGGAACGCACCTCGCCCGCGCGCACCCCGGCGTCCGCGAGGAGGGCGGTGGTGCCGGCAATCAGCCCGATCGACTGGTCTTCGGGCGTGGAAGGCGTCTTGCGCAGGTGGATCGCGCCGCTCTGCTCGTCGAGCAGCAGCAGATCGGTGAAGGTGCCACCGACATCGATGCCGAGCCTCGCGCTGATTCGCTCGAGCTCCCGTGCGCAGCCCAGGACTTTAGTCTACCATCCGCCCGACCCTCCGAGCCGGCTGGCGGCGTCCCCGCGGCCGCGCTGACGCATCTCGAGCACGACATGGCCGAAACGCAAGCACCGCGCCGGGGCGCCAGGTTCTGGACAGTCCTCGTCGGGATCGTCATCCTGCTGATCTTTCTCTACTTCTATCCGCCCTTCCAGGACTATCTGACCAGCGCGGTCCCCAACGTCCACTTCAGCAACGTGCTGTTCTGGTTCGCGTCCCTGGTCGGCGTGATCGCCTACGCGGTCGCCCACTGGCAGTCCTTTCGCCAGAACATCTTCAAGGCCACCACCGAGCTCGACGTCGAGGGCCTCGTCTACGACAGCCTCCAGATCGCGATCCTCGTCGCGGTGGTGTTCGCGGCGGGAGCGACCTTGCAGGCGGTGGAGATGCTCGGAGAGCATCTCATGTCGGGAGGCCCGGTCATCGACGCCGCCTTCGGCCGGCGCCTGCTCTCGATCATCCTCCTCGTCATTCTCGCGATCCTCTTCTACCTCCTGCATCAGCTCGTGCGGGCCTTCCGCCGGGGCTGGCGGCCACGCCGGCCGCCGCCGCGCGGCGCTTGAGGCACTCGCGGGGAGCCTTCCGCGCTCTCGCGCCCCCCGGAGACGCCCGCCCGCACGGAGCTCGAGTTTCGGAACGGGTCAGCCGAAATGGACCCCCGCTCCCCGCTCGGGATCGGGGACGAGCTTCGCGGGAATGACGCTTGCTGCGTGGTGTTTCTCATCCCTTGCCTGGCACGCCGGCGGCGGTCCGGTCCGCGCTGACCGGAACGCCCTCCGGCGATCCCGATGCTCCGGGACGGAGCCGCCGGCGAAGTACGGCGCCGGCGGCAGCGAAGCGCGGTGACGATGGGTCCGTTCAGGCCGGGGCGGCGAGCTCTCGCGCCTCTCCTTCCGATCGTCGTCCGGTCGCTCCGGGCGCCGGGTTCGCGATCGCGTTGAACGCCTCGAGCGAGCGTTCGATGGCGTCGCGTCCGAGGCCGTCGAGGATGACCACGAGGTGGGAACGCCGGTCCGTCCCGGGCCAGGCGTCGAGATGAGCGGGCGGATGCACGATGTGCTGCACCCCGTTGACGAGCACCGGACCCGGCACCCCCGCCACGTCGAGGAGCCCCTTGATCCGCAGCACCCGGTCCCCGTGGCGATGCAGCAGCATCGTCATCCAGATTCCGAAGGCGGTCCAGTCGAGCGCCCCGTCGAAGGTGAAGCAATGCGCTTCGACCGGCTCGGGGTGCGGCCCCCGCCCGCCTCCCTCCGCCTCGAGCCGGAGCTGCCACTGCGCGATCTCGCGCGCCTTCGACTCCGCGTCGTAGGGGTCGGTGACGAGCAGGTCGACCGGATCGAGGTCCGGTGCGCCCGATTCGAGCACCGGCGCGCCCGGGTTGAGCACGGCGAGCCGGGAACGCAGCGCCCGCAGGTCCCCGGGGCCGGCGAGGTCGCGCTTGCTCAACACCAGCCGGTCCGCGAGCGCCACCTGCTTGACCGAGGCCTCGAAGCGTTCGAGCTGCCGGTGCGCATTGACCGCGTCGACCAGCGTCACCACGTTGCCGAGCCGGTAGTGGTGCATGAGCACCGGCTCCGCGATCAGGGTGTAGGCAATCGGCACGGGGTCCGCGACGCCCGAGGTCTCGACCACCACCCGCTCGTAGCGCGGGATCGCTCCGCGCTCGCGGCGCGAGTGCAGCTCCCGAAGAGACGCCTTCATGTCGTCGCGCATCGCGCAGCACAGGCAACCGTTCTCGAGCAGCAGGGTGCTCTCGGTCGCGTGCTCGATGAGGTGGTGGTCGATGCCGACCTCGCCCAGCTCGTTGACGAGCACCGCCGTCTGCCGGAGGCGGGGCGCACGCAGGAGCGCTCTCAGCAGGGTCGTCTTCCCGCTGCCGAGCGCGCCGGTGAGGATGTTGACGGGGATGAGGTCCGCGTAGGCGCTCATGGTCCCCGGTGCGGTGCCGGCCCGGCATCGCGGGTACGGGGCAGATCGGCGAGCAGCGACGGATCCAGGGGGTCGCAGGGGCGTCCGAGCAGCTTCTCCGCCTCCGCCCACAGCTCGTTCAGGTTCGCAACGAGCGCGCTTCTGCCGGTGCGGCTGCGCAGGACGTAGCGGCTCGCGGCCCAGTCGGAGACCGAGAGCCCGTAGTGGGCGAGGACGACGTTCAGGATGCGGGTGCGCTGCTGGCGCTCGCGGGCCACGGTGTGGGCCTGCCCCCGCCCCGCGAACACCTCCGGATTCGCGGAGCTCTCCGTCCAGTGCCCCCGGCCCGCGAGGATGCCGCACAGGCTGCACATGTCATTCGCGCGGGCAGCGCCGCCGGAAGTCGTCGGCGATCTCGTCGAAGGTGCAGAAGCGCACCCCGGGATGGGAGCTCAGGTACTCGTGGATCCGCTCCAGCATGAGCAGGACCTGGGGACGGCCCGACACGTCGGGGTGGATGGTCATCGTGAACACCGCGTAGTCGTACTCCCGGTAGACCCAGTCGAACTGGTCGCGCCACAGCTCCTCGATGTCGCGCGGCTTGATGAAGCCGAAGCTGTTCGGGGCGGACTTGATGAACATCATCGGCGGCAGGTCATCGAGATACCAGTTGCCCGGAATGTCTACGAGGTCCGTCTCCTCGCCCCGCACCAGCGGCTTCATCCACTCTTCGGCGTCCCGGGAGTAGTCGATCTTCGTCCAGGAGTCCCCCACCCGCACGTAGAAGGGGTGGAAGTCGTCGTTCATCAGGCTGTGGTCGTACTTGATGCCGCGCTCGAGCAGCAGCTCGTTGGTGACGGGGCTGAACTCCCACCACGGGGCGACGTACCCGGTCGGCCGGCGCCCGCTCAGCTTCTCGATGAGATCGATGCACTTGTCGAGCACCGCCGTCTCCTGCTCGCGGGTCATCGCGATCGGGTTCTCATGGGAGTAGCCGTGAATGCCGACCTCGTGTCCGGCGTCGGCGACCATGCGGCACTGGTCCGGAAACGTCTCGATGGAGTGTCCGGGAATGAACCACGTGGTCCGGATGTCGAAGCGGCGGAACAGCTCGACCAGCCGCGGGACGCCGACTTCGCCGGAGAAGAGCCCGCGGGAGATGTCGCAGGGCGAGTCCTCGCCTCCGTAGGAGCCGAGCCAGCCCGCGACCGCGTCCACGTCCACCCCGAAAGCGCAGAAGATCTCCTTGCGGTCTCCGTAGCGGTGCACCGAGGACGATCCGCCGCCACGCTCGGGCGCGCTCCGGGGCGGCACGATGGGTCGCGGGCGGTAGCGTGCCGCCGCCACCGGAGCGGCACTGCCCGCCGAACCCGCGGCGCACCCGGCCGGCGGCGCCAGTCGGCGCTGACACCATTGCGCCATCCGGCGATAGCGCGGATCCAGGGGCGGCAGGCGGCTCCGGCCTTCCGGGCTCAGGTCATCGCTCATGAAAGGGCCTCCCGAAGCTGCGCAGCAAGTGTACGTGCCTCGGGAAGACGGGGGAATCGGGGTATCCGGCGGGCACGGTCATTTCCCGCGGTGGATTGCCCGTGAGCCCGCCCCCCGTGATGGGCGCAGGGGACGAAGCGGGCCGCTGGCGACACCGCACGACACCTGATCGAGGCGTAAACGAGCGCGCGAGAGCCCATCGACTCCCCCAGAGGCGGCGCTCTGCACAGCGTGCAATGACCCTGCCGGCGGGCGGGACTCGTGGCGTTCCTCACCGCCGGAGCCGGGACCGGCCCGCGAGAGAGCGAAGTCGGTCGTCAGCGCCCCCTCTCGCCCTGCCGGTGTCGCGCGCGGTGTCGGCTACGCCGCCGCGTGCGCGTGCACATCACTCCCTCCAGGCTTCCCACCATGCCTCGAACTCGGAAGGCCGTATCCGGTATCGCGCGAAGTTGCCCTCATGCAAGCCCAGGAGCTCCCTCTCCGCGACTTCGCGGAAACGCTCGCCTTCGTCGAGCCCGACATGCTGCCGGGTCCATGCGGCGACGTGCGCGGCGGCCCGCTTCATGTCCATGCACTCCCGGACAACCGTTCCAACGACCTCGCGCAGCGCATCGCGGTGCCGCATCCGGAAGGGATCCGGCTCACCCAGCGACTGCCGGACCGCAGCGTAGCGGGCGGCAGAGCGCTTGCAAGCCCACAGGAACACGTCCCGGAGCAGCTCGGTCCGGTTCAGCTCGTACACGCCGAGCACGGCTTCGGTGTAGAGCTCCCGCGGCACGTCCTCGAAGGACAGAGGCGACAGGTTTCCCCTTATCAAGGGGATGTTCGCGGAGAGTCTCGACATCCGCTTGTTGACGTCATCGAAAGGTTGCAGATAGGGGATCTGCACCATCACGAAGAATGCCTGTTCGAAGGGATCGGCGATCGCTGATGCGATGGTGAGTATCCGGTCGAAACTCTCCTCGATGAGCGGCGGCACTTCCAGCGGATAGAAGACCGATCCCGTGATACCGACGCCAGCACGCCGGAGCCGACCCGCCGCTTCCGGCTCGCCGAGCAGGTTGTTCGCCAGCAGCGCATGGAGGTTGAGAGTGGTGTAGCGATTGAAGCCGATGTCCTCCGCGGCATCGACCAGAAACTCGATCGCGTCCTTGTGATTGAGGATCATCTGCGCTTCGAGCCACGCCTTGCCCTCCGCCTCCTCGCCCACATCGAGCAGACGCCTGGTGTCGAGCAGCGAATAGGTGTTCCCCTCCAGGCGGCTCGAATTCCAGGACAGCCTCAACGGATTCGAGTCAGTCCGAGTCCCCGGGATGCCACCGCGGGATCCAGCGCGGCACGTTCGCCTTGTAGCGTCGATAGTCCTCGCCGAAGCGCCGTTCGAGCGCCGGCTCCTCCACCGACCTGAAGTAGACCGCGTTGCCGAGGAAGAACACCAGCATCCAACCCGCCAGATGCCAGGAACCCAGCAGGAGCGACTCGGAGCCGAGCAGGAGCAGCACGCTCGTGATCATGGGATTGCGAACGTGTCGATACGGTCCGAGGACCACCAAGTGCTTCGGTGGGGCCCATGGCGCGGGTGTGCCCTCGCCCGCGTACCAGAACAGCCTGACCGTCCAGACCGCGATCGCGAGGCCGACCGCCCCCAACAGCAGGCCGATCCAGAACCTCGCCTGGGAGAGCCCTGCCGGCACGTTGGCGGCCGGCGAGTCGGCCACCAAGCAGAGTATCGCAGTCGGCACGTAGACCAGAACCGTCCCCGGAAGGACGAGGATGGCCTTGATGAGCTCCAGACTCCTCGGGTTCACTACTGCCACATCGTCACGTCCGTTGCCAGCGCTCCTCGGTCCGTGCATCCGCCCGCACGGTCAAACGGAGTACATCAGTCATCGACGAGGCAGGTCTTGTCAAGCCGTGTTCACGCGCTCATCGTATCGCCATGGCGGCAACCACGACAAGCATTCAGTCCGCGCTCGAGGGTCTTCCGAACCTTCCGACGCCCGTCCGCTCGTGGCTCGTCGAGACGGGACTGGACGCGACAGACGATCCCGCGGTGTGGGTATGGGCGGTGATTGAGCACCAGGATGTCGATGCGAAGACGCTGGCGCGACTGAAGAGCATGGTGCGCGACCTGGTTCGCGACAAGACCGGCGGTTTGTGGGCATACGTCCGTATTCGCGGGGCATGGGAGTCCGCGCCGGCGTCATGATCCTGCATCCAGTCTCTTTCGGATATAGTGTCTATCGAATGCCTGAAAAATACTGGAACTGTAAAAGCGCTGCTTTGAAGATCCCGGATTGGCGGGATCCAGACGACGGACAGTAGAATGCTTTCCTTCGCGCTCCAGCTCCTTGCGCAACTTGTGATAGCTCTGATTTGCCAGAAATCCCACATACCGCTCCCTCAATGCACTCGTAAGCTCTCTGTACGTCATTGGATACTTCTTTCGGACATCCTCCTCAATAAGGATCACCTCTGGCGCACTCGGATCGTTCGTTATGCGAAACTCTACAGCTTTCTGACTTCCACCCTTTACCAAGCGTGTTTCAATTGCAAGTGATACGTGCTGTTGACCGCGATCATCCGGGTGTTTCGCTTCCAGAGAATCCAGATACACGAGCAACTTCCTGGTCTGTTCCGTATAGTGATCCGTGGTAACAGGCTCCATGGCCTCAAACCCGTGAAAAAAGGAAATCGGCATGAGAAAGAAGTTGTACCGGGACAGATCGATATGGAACCAATCGCTTGCAAGTTGCAGATAGTTACGCAGTGATGCAGTGCCTGTTTCCAGAATGCGGCGGGACAGATATGCATCTTTATGCAGGAAGTGAACCGCATTGTTTCTGATCTCCATGAGTGCAAACACGTTGTCGCGACAACCTCTTTCCAACCCCGATCCCTCGTTCTGAAACAGTCGTTCTACAAGGTAGCTTGCACCGTGGGTTACGGGATTTCCACTCCTGTTCGTTTTGGGAGTCAAGGTACCGGAGCCGTCGTCATACTGCTTGTAGAGTGATTGCTCATCATCCTGGTGATCAAGCACCCATTTCGCTTTCAACAGCAGTTCCCACGCGTTTACCATGAGTATGGAGAAAGACTCCTCCCGATAGGAAAAGTCCGGTTTGTTGTAAATCTCCATGGCCGCAATTGCAGCTTGAACGGACTTCTCCGCCAAGCTCAGGCTCGTGGACGGGTGAGCTGCCTCGTCTCTCTTCAGCTCAGGCATTCCGGTCCCACTTGCCGCAGCTCGCCGGCGTGCCCGCCGCGCTGCCCTGTGCATCGCAGCTTCCGCCCCGGCAAGGTCCGGATCGCGCGGCAGACCCGTTCCCTTCCGATGCTGTGAGCTCATCCCCGACTCTCCTCTGCCAACAGCTCCGGCACGTGGCCCGAGTTGTCGTACAAGGCCCATTCGTCCACGAGGCCTCGATAGACTCGTTCGAAGTTCCGCCACCCGGAGTCGAAGCGCCGGCGGATCACTTCCTCGGGCACGTCGTGCCCTCCTTCCGACACCCGCCGCCGGACACGTTCGATCGCCGCCTCCGGTGAGGGCAGACGCAGGAAGAAGAGCTTCACTCGGTAACCCTGCTCCCGCCAGCGGGGAACCCAGCGGGCATGGCTGCGCCCGCTCAGTGTCGTCTCGAAAGCAAAGCTCTCTCCTCGCCTCACGTATTCGTGAATCTGCTTCAGCATCAAACGGCCGGCCCGGACGTGGACCAGGTCCGGACGAAAGGGGTTCAACCCGGCCGCAATCAGATCGGCGTTGACGAAGCGGGGGCAATCCGCTTCGTTCGGCAGGAACTCGGTGGCGAATGTCGTCTTGCCGGCGCCGTTCGGGCCGGCAATCATGATGATTTTCCTGCTGCTCGTGTCCGACAAATTGGGACCGGTCATCCCGCTCTACAACCTCGGGCCGCTGCGATGGTAGTCTGTCGCGGTAGTGGACCTGCCAGAGCGCATTCCGGGCCGGCATGGATCTGTACAGACGAATCACGGGAATCCGACCGGTCCCGACAAATTGATCGAGCTCGAGGGAGCGGCACGAAGCGCCGGGGCCGATATGACGCAGGCGCGCTGCCGCCGGGGCTCCTTGCGGACAGTCTATCGAAGGAGTCGCGTACCCGCACCGGCCACGGCGGGGGTCGCGCAGTCGCAGACGACATGAAGCCGGTCGTGCCCGCCCGGGCGGCACGCCCGCTTCCACTTCACCGCAACCCTTCGGACGCGCAGGTCGTACGGTGCGCGTTCCGTCTTCCGGGTCCGTCGAGAGCCGTGCCTCGAGGCTCGGGAATCCCTCGGCGAGCAGTGGATTCCCCCTCCCTTGGCTTCCCGTGCCCGCTGGGGGGGTCGCTTCCACCGGCTCGGTGCGGCCTCCGCTGTCGTCGCCGATGACCGCCCGGATGGGGGTATCCTGCTCCCCCTTGTCCAGCAACGCATGCAGCCGTACTCGGCGACGTGAACGAAGGGCAGGAAGAGCGGCGGGTCGGGCCGGCGGGTCGGCGTTCCCGGATGCCTCGTGCCTGCTACTATTGCGCGAGGAAGACGACATCCGATGGCGGAGGGCGGACTCTCCATGGGCGACGGGCGCACGGGCATGGTCACGGGCTGCCTCGGCGCGCAGCGCGGTGGTGTCGTCTCGGACGCAGGCTCCGGACCACGCCGCGGCCCGGCGGCGTCTCTCGAAGCCGGCGGCACGGTTCCGGACTCCGAGACGGCCGGGGAGATGACGGCATGGCCTCGAATCGACTGAGCGGCTTCGCTTCCGCCTTCGACGACATGCTCGAGCGCAGCCGCCGCGAGATGGACGCGCTCTCGGGCGGCTCCCGCGTCGAGCGGCCGCGGCGCTCGAGCGAGGCACCGCCCCGCCGCACCCCACGCCGGGAACGCGCCGCGGCGCCGG
>CAYFYD010000070.1:0-1381 GCA_964347195.1 uncultured Ectothiorhodospiraceae bacterium | reverse complement strand
GGCATCGCTCAGGCTGGTCTGTGCCAGGTCAGCGCCCACGGTGAGGTCGACGCGGCCGACCGTGGCGCCGGCGCTGTTCATGAACACCACCTCGCTCGCCGCGGCGCCGGCGCCCGCCCGCCCGCCGGTCGAGCGCGACCTGGACGAGAAGCTCGGCCCCGGGTGGCGCCACGAAGTGGTGGAACGGATCCGCGATGGCGATGAAGTGGTGGTGCGCTGCCGCATCCACGCGCCGGCGCGCGGTGTCACCCGCACCGTGTACGGCTCCGCTGCGCTGCCGGGCTCCGGAGCCGGGCTGAGCGGCACCGCGGGGGGCGTCTCCTTCCGGCTCGGCGACGGGAGTGCTCCGGCCAGCGCCGGTGCGGTCGGGGCCGAGCGTGACGCCGAGCGCCGGGCGGTGGCGTCGGCGTTCGCGGCGTGCGCCCGGCTGCTGTAGGCGAAAG
Organism: uncultured Ectothiorhodospiraceae bacterium; assembly: GCA_964347195.1. Lineage (GTDB taxonomy): Bacteria > Pseudomonadota > Gammaproteobacteria > HK1 > HK1 > JAJEAD01. The sequence continues at coordinate 938 of CAYFYD010000070.1, read as the reverse complement.
GCGCGCGCCGGCTCCCCTTTCCCGCTCACGAGATTGACCGCTTGTTCCTCGCTCCCTCGAAAGAGACAGGCCGCATCGATGTCGAGGCGTGGCGCTCGCGGCACGACGCGTCTCGGATCGAGCAACGGGAGGCACTTCATGAATGACGACCTGAAAGCCGCCCTGGAGACCCTCTTCGCGGCGGACTCCGCGGTCTACGCGGGCCGGGGATTCAGGCGTCGGGTCGGCTACGGCGCCCGCCCCGCCCTCATCAACATCGATCTCGCCAACGCCTGGACCCGCCCCGGCCATCCCTTCTCCTGCGACGGCATGGACACCATCATCCCCGCGGTGCAGGCGCTCCTCGAGTCGGCGCGCGCCAAGCGAATACCCGTCGTCTACACCACCACCGCCTTCAACGTCGTGGCCGGTCCGCACTCCGACGCGGGGCTCTGGCACCTCAAGATCCCGACCGAGGCGCTCGAAGCGGGCAGCGATGCGGTCGCGATCGACGAACGGGTGGCGCCGCTCGCCGGCGAGCAGGTCATCGTCAAGAAGCGCGCGAGCGCCTTCCACGGGACCTACCTCGCGGGCTTCCTGCGCGCGGCCGGCGTGGACACGGTGCTGCTGACCGGGGTGACCTGCTCGGCCTGCGTGCGCAACACCTGCGAGGACGCGATCGCGGAAGGCTTCCGGCCGGTCGTGGTGCGCGAGGGGGTGGGCGACCGGGGTCCGGGGCTGGTGGAGTGGAACCTCTTCGACATGGACGCGAAGTTCGGCGACGTGGAGCCCCTGGCCAACGTGCTCTCGTACCTCGACGGTCTGCTGCTCGAGAACCGGAGCCCGAGCGACCCATGAACCGGGTCGGCGTCGATGTCGGCGGCACCAACACCGATCTGGTGCTGGAGTCGGCGCGCGGGGTGCACGTGCACAAGGTGCCGAGCACGCCGCACGCCCAG
>CAYFYD010000069.1:0-13030 GCA_964347195.1 uncultured Ectothiorhodospiraceae bacterium | reverse complement strand
CGGCGCGCCCGACTCCACCGCGGCGCGGAAGGCCCCGAGCTGGAAGGGCAGCAGTCCGGGCATGCGGTGCAGGGTGCCCTCCGCGAAGATGCCGATCTCGGCTCCGCCGGCGAGCGCCGCCGCGATCGCTTCCGCGTCCTCGGCGCTTCGCCGGCGCTCGAAGCGCTCGACGAAGAGGCAGCCTATCCCCTCCAGGAAGAGACGGCTGAACGCGAAACGGCGAAGCTCGCCCTTGACCACGTAGCGCGGGACCGGGTCGAGCGCCGCGCTGAGGACGAGCCCGTCGATGTAGCTCGCGTGATTGAAGACGAGCACCCTGCCCCGCCCGCTGCGCTCGCTCAGAGCGCCTTCGACCCGGGGCCACAGGCCGGTGAGGCGGAGCAGTGCGCGCGCCACCCGGTGCAGCAGGAACGCGGGGCGCCGGGGAGAGCGCGACAGCACCGCCACCGGCCACAGCACCGCTCCCGCGAGACCGACCGCCAGCCAGAACCAGCCGGCGTAGCCGGTCTCGAAGACGCGCCCGCAGGCACGCCGGAGCTGAGGGAGCACTGCGCTCAGGCCCAGGCGCAGGACCTGCAGGGGAAGAGGCGATGCACGGCCGGCCCCGAGCCCTCCCTGCTCATAGAGCTGCCGCACCGCGCGGCGCCGGATCTTGCCGCTCGAGGTCTTGAGCACGGTGTAGGGCGGGACGAGCAGCACCGCGTCGGGCGGCGAGCCGAGGTGCCGGAGCGCGGCCTCCTCGATCGCTTCTCGCATCGCCGCCCTCCTCCCCGGCTCCTTCTCGCGGGTCTCCGCGACCACCACGAGCCTTTCCGTCCCGGAGTCGGGGTCCGCACTCCCGATGACCGCGACGCAGCCCCGCCGCACGCCTTCGACCTCTCCCGCCGCCTGTTCGAGCTCGTAGGGATAGACGTTGCGTCCCCCCCGGATGATGAGGTCCTTGACCCTCCCGGTCACGAAGAGCTCGCCGTCCGCGACGTAGCCGAGATCGCCGGACTCGAGCCAGTCGGCGTCGAAGAGCGCCCGGGAGGCCTCGGGGTCGCGGAAGTACCCCGAGGTGGTGGACGGACCACGGAACTGGATGCGCCCCGCCCTGCGTTCCGCCGTCTCCCGACCCGCATCGTCGACGGTGCGCACCTCGAAGCCCGGGATCGGGTACCCGCTGCCCACGAAGGTGAGCGCGGCGCCGCCGGAGGCTTCCGTCGTCCTCGCGTGGCCGCTCCGCTGCATCGCCTCGCGCTCCACGCGATCGTAGCGGGGGCCGCGGCCGACCGGCGTGAACGCGACTCCGAGGGTGGCTTCGGCGAGCCCGTACACCGGGGTGAGGGCCTTCGGGTCGAAGCCGATGGCCGCGAAGCGCGCCGCGAACCCGTTCTGGGTCTCCGGGCTCACCGGCTCCGCCCCGTTGAACGCCACCCGCCAGGTGCCGAGGTCGAGCCCTTCGAGCTCCGTCTCCGCGACGCGGCGCCGGCATATCTCGTAGGCGAAGTTCGGTCCGCCCGACAGGGTCGCGCGATAGCGGTGGATCGCCTCCAGCCAGCGCGCCGGTCGGGCGAGGAAGACCAGCGGCGACATCAGCACCAGGGGCATCGCGTAGTAGAGGCTGCCGAGCCAGGCCCCGATCAGACCCATGTCGTGGTAGAGCGGCAGCCAGCTCACGAAGATGTCGCCGGTGTCGATCTCCAGCGCCTGGTGCATCGCGTCCAGGCTCGCGAGCAGGTCCGCGTGGGTGAGCACGACGCCCTTCGGGTTGCCGGTGCTGCCCGAGGTGTACTGCAACAGCGCCACCTCGGACGGGGCCGGCGACCACTCGCGCCCGGGGACGGCGGAGCGCAGCAGGTCGTCCACGTCGAGGACCCCGTGCAACGCGCCGATCTGGGCGCTCAGGAGGCGGGACACCGCGAGGGCGGGAGCAAAGGTCACCAGTTGGCGGGCCCGGGCGTTGGCGAGGATGCGGGCATGGCGCCGGAGGTGGTCCTCGAGCTGCGAGAGGCGGGCGGGCGGATAGATCGGCACCACCACCCCGCCCGCGAGAAGCACCCCGAAGAATGCCTGCAGATACTCGAGCCCGGTCGGCAGCATGATCGCCACCGACTCCCCCGGCTCGAGCCCGCGCGCCGCGAGCCCTCCCGCCACCCGCCGGGCACCCTCGTGGAGCGCCCCGTAGGTGAGCGGGTCGCTCCCGCCCGACTCGTCGAGAAGGTGCACGTGCACGCGCTCGGGGTGGCGGGCGGCGTGCCACGCGAGCGCTTCGACCAGGGTCGCGGTGCCGGCCGGCGGGACCGGCCCCGGGGTCGTCTCCAGCGGGACCTCGGCGACGCTGCGAGCGCTCCGTGCCTCTCCGGTGACGCTCCGGAATCCACGAAGCAGGTCGCGGGGAGTGTCCGCCTCCGCCACCAGACTCGCGGGCAGTCCGACCTGGCAACGCGACTCCAGCCTCGCCAGGAGCTCCATCCGGGTCAGGCTGTCCAGGCCCAGGTCCCGGTCCAGGCGGCTGTCGAGCCCGATCCCGGTCCGCGTCACCGCCTGCGGGTTCAGCTCCCGGACCAGCTCGCGCAGGATCGCGAGCAGCTCTTCCGGCCCCGGCGGGGCGGCGGGATCGCGCGTGGGTCCCTGCTCCTTCATTTCGGCTCCTCGCCTGCGAATCCGGCCGCACCGCCACCGGACCCCGATGCGCCCTCCGCCGGCGGCGCCGAAGCGGCGTGCACCCGGGGACGGGTGGCATCTTCGGCGCCAGTATATTCCCGGGCGCAACGGGTTCCGCGCCGTGATGCGGGGTGCTTCCCCCGAGGGACCGACGAAGCGCGCGGCGGCGTATCGACCTGCCGGAGGTCCGTGAGCGCGAATGCCGTTGCCGGCCATATCTGGAAGAAAGTGACCGGCAAGGACCCCTTGCCGGTCACGCATGGCCGACAAACGGGGCTGTGCGCCAATTGTGCGGGAAAGCGGTGCACGATGACCGTGCTTGCGCCACAGGTCGCAGAACACCCGCGGTCTCTGTTTGCTCGTTTTACGGCCACATCTGGAAGAAAGTGGCCGGCAAATCGTTTTGGAGGACATGGATGACCGTCAAACCATGCTCTCTCCTTCGGCGATGTTCAGGAGATCCGGGAACACGAGAATGGTCCCCCGACGGCCGTTGCCGGCCCTGAGCACTCTGAGGATTCCGTGTTCGCGCAACGCGGTCAGAAGCCGCCGCGCCGTGCGGCCCGGAATCCCTGCATCGGTCACGAAGTCGCCGCTGTTGAAGATCGGACGCTCGAAGATCCAGTCCAGAGTGACGATGGCGTACCGGGAGCGGGTCACGTCCGCCACCCGACCCTTCATGTCCTCGTAGAGGTCGAGAATCCCCCTGGCCTTCGTCAAGTTTTCCTCGGCCTGCACTCGCACCGCTCCCAGGAAGAACCGGCACCACCCGGTCCAGTCATCGTCGCACGAGACGGCGAGCAATCCCTGATAGTAGGCATCGCGACGGGCCTCGAAATAGGCACTGATGTAGAACACGGGCTGGCTGATGAGGCCGCACTGCCAGAGGAACAGAGGCACCAGCATGCGGCCCAGGCGGCCGTTGCCGTCCAGGAACGGGTGCAGAGCCTCGAACTCGGCATGCAGGACTGCGAGTTGCACCAGCCGATCGGGAGCTTCATGGTGGACGTAGCGTTCCCATGCGCTCATGGCTGCGGGAAGCTTCTCCGCTCCGATGGGTACGAAGGTGGCCTCCTCCACGGTACACCCGGGCGGGCCGATCCAGTTGGGGATACGTCGATAGTCGCCGGGCGACTTGCCTTCGCCTCGCACTCCGGAGAGCAGTATCCGGTGCGCTTCGCAGACGACCCGTTGGCACATGGGCAGCTCCCGAAGCATCCGCTCCGCCTCCCGCAACGCGGCGCGGTAGTTGAGCACCTCGTAGATATCGTCCCGGCGCGCGGGAGATTCCGCTCTCTGTCCGGCTTCGAACTCCAGGACCTCTCCCATGGTGGCCTGGGTGCCCTCGATGCGCGAGGAAAGCACCGCTTCCCGAGTCGTCAAGGGCGAGAGCAGGACCCGAGGATCGGGAACGGCGGTGAGCACCCCGTCGTAATGCGCCACCGCCGCGACCGCCGGACCGATCAGCGGGATGAGTGCCGGCCAGTCGAGGCGCTCCTCGGGCGGGAATCGCCCCTCATGGTAGTGAATTGCTCCCACTCATCCTCTCCTTCGGAGCCCCACGATCGGATGATACTTGCATCCCGGCAACCTCTCCCGGTCACCTCGGAGGGCCACCGGCATCGGATCCCCTCTGTCCCGAACATCAACCGACGGAAGTCTTCCTTCGTGAGCGCATGGCACGGCTCGAAGGCTTGTTCGAGGGGTTCACGCGCCACCCCGGCGAGGAGTGATGGCGCCCACCGCGGAAGGACCCTTCCCGGTCTACTCCTCGGGCCGCGCTTCGCGCGCGAGCAGCGCCTCCACCGCGGCCTCCGGGCTCTGCTCTTCCGCGAGCACGCGCGCGACCGCATCCACGATCGGCATGTCCACCTCCATGCGCGCCGCGAGGTCTCGGGCCTGGGCCGCGGTCCGCACCCCCTCCACTGCCTGCCCGATCGCGCGTTGCGCCTCCGCGGCGCCGCGGCCGGCGGCGAGCAGCAGTCCGAAGCGCCGGTTCCTCGACTGGTCACCGGTGCAGGTCAGCACCAGATCCCCCAGACCCGACAGCCCCATCAGGGTCTCGGGCCGCCCCCCCAGCGCCCGCCCCAGCCGCGAGCGCTCGGCGAGGCCCCGGGTGATCAGAGCAGCGCGCGCATTGGCGCCGAATCCCAGACCGTCCGCGATGCCCGCGGCAATCGCGAGCACGTTCTTGACCGCGCCCCCGATCCCGACTCCGACCCGGTCGGTGCTGGCGTAGACCCGGAAGCGGGGAGAATGGAAGCGGGCCGCGAGCCCGCGGGCGAGACGCGCGTCGGCCGACGCGATGGTGGCCGCGGCGGGCAGTCCCGCCGCCACCTCGGCCGCGAAAGTCGGCCCCGAGAGCAGCGCGACCGAGGCCCGGGGAAGGATGTCCTTCGCCACCTCGAACAGGAAGCGCCCGCTCGCCGGGTCCAGCCCCTTGGTGGCGCAGAGCAGGTACGGATCGGGGGAAGCGAGCCCGCCCAGTCTGCGCACGACGTCCTCGAAAGCGTCGCTCGGCACCGCGAGCAGGATCAGGGCGTCGCCCGCGAGCGCCTCTTCGAGGGAGGCGCTCACCGCGAGCGACGCCGGCAGCGGGTGTTCCGGAAGGTAGGGCCGGTTGCGGCGCTCGCGCACCATCGCTTCGACGTGCCCCGGGTCGCGCGCCCACAGCCGCACCGGGACGCGCTTCCGGCTCAGGTGCAGGGCGAGCGCGCTGCCCCACGAGCCGGCCCCGAGAACCGCGACCGGGCGCGAGCTCCCGTCCACCTCAGACCTCGGAGCGCGCCGACTCCTGCCGGAGATGCTGCTGGTAGAGGGCTTCGAAGTTCACGGGTCTCAGCACGAGCTGGGGAAATCCGCCGCGCACCGAGAGGTCCGACACGACCTCGCGCAGGTAGGGAAAGAGGATGGAGGGACAGTAGCTGCCGAGCAGCGGCGGCAGGCCCTCCTTGCCGATGCCCGAGATCTCGAAGAGGCCGGCCACGCTGATCTCGGCGAGGTAGAGGGTGCGCTCCTGGTTGGTCACGGTCACCGTCGCGCGCAGGGTGACTTCGTAGTCCGAGGCGCCGAACTGCGCGGTCCCGGTATGCAGATGGAAGTCCACGTTCGGCTTCCAGTCCCGGGTGGCGAACACCCTCGGAGCGTTGGGAGACTCGAACGAAGCGTCCTTGAGATAGAGCTTCCTGATGTCGAAGGTGACGCCCGGCCGGTCGATGAGCGCGGCGTCCAGCGCTTCACTGTCGTATTCAGGCATCTTCGTTCCTGTCTCCTCGGGCGAACCCGTCCGCAGCGCGGCGGCGAGCTCGGTCCGCAAGCACGGTGCGTGGCTTGCGCACGGGGCTCCCCCCTCAGCTCTTCGTCAGAGGCAGGCTCGCGCCCTGCCAGGCCGCGATGCCCCCGCTCAGGCTGAACACGTTCTCGAAGCCGTGCTTGCGCAGGATCCCGCTCGCATTCGCCGCCTGCTGCCCGTTCCGGCAAGCGGTGATGATGGTGCGTTCGCGGTACTTCTCGAGGCTCGAGAGCTGCTGGGCCAGCCCGCCCAGCGGCTGATTGATGGCGTTGACGATGTGCCCCTGCGCGAACTCCCCGTCGCTGCGCACGTCGATGACCAGCGCGTTCTCCCGATTGATCAGCCGGGTGGCCTGCGCCGGCTCCACCCGCCGGCCCCCCCCGCCACCGGCGAAGGTCCACACGAGCATGCCGGCGAGCACGAAGAAGACCGTGCTCAGGATCGGGTGATTCGCGAGGAATTCGAGAACCTGGGGCATGGGGGGAGCACGCGGCGGGGTGCGCGTGCATCGAATCGGGCGCGGCGCGCGAGATTAGAGTAACGGAACGCTCCAGGCAATGCGCGGACCCGGCGCGGCGGCGTCCCGACCCGGGGCGCGGGACCGGAGCCGGCACGGTCATTTCACGCTACGCTTCCGGGGCGGATTCAGTAGCTCGGATGGCGAGCCCCGGACGAGATCCGGCCAACGGGCGGCTGCCACGGAGCCCACAGACTGCCGTGACGGCACTGACGAGAGTACTCCGGTCCCTCCGGAGCGGATGCTCAGCCAGGGTGAAACGGCCCTGCCGGAGCGGGGAGCGGTGCTTGTAAGGCTTCGGTCCCGGCGAGTATGCTCCTTTCGCCCGTTGGCATGCCGTGCCCCGGAGAGGCCCATGACATCAGTTCCTTTCGGCCCGAGACGGGTTGCCTCGGCCTCGACGCGGCGCCGGAGGGCCCCGTGAAGGCGGTGCTGCGGGCCTCGGCCGTGCTCGGGGTGGGGGCGGCTCTGGCGGTGTTGCTCAGCTTCGGGCAAGGGGTGCTGGCGAAGAAGGACGGCGCTTCCCTGCCGGTCGAGGACCTGCGCGCCTTCACCGAGATCTTCGTCAAGATCAAGAACGACTACGTCGAGCCGATCGACGACAAGACGCTGCTCGAGAACGCCATCAAGGGCATGCTCGCGGGCCTCGACCCGCACTCCGCGTACTTGGTCCCGGAGGACTACACGGCGCTCCAGACCGGAACCAGCGGGGAGTTCGGGGGCCTGGGAATGGAGGTGGGAATGGAGGACGGATTCGTCCGCGTCATCGCCCCGATCGACGACACCCCCGCCGACCGCGCCGGCATTCGGGCCGGTGATCTCGTGGTGCGCCTGGACGACGTGCCGGTGAAGGGCATGAACCTGGAAGAGGCGGTCGAGATCATGCGGGGCAAGCCGGGCACCGCGATCACGCTGACCGTCGTGCGCCAGGGCGAGGAAGGCCCGCTCAGGATCACCGTCGTCCGCGACATCATCCGGGTCACCAGCGTCAAGAGCCGGGTCCTGGAGGACCGGTACGGCTATGTGCGCATCACCCAGTTCCAGTCGCGCACGGGAGAAAACCTGCGAGAGGCGGTCGAGGAGCTCGAGGACGAGGTGGAAGGCGGCATCAGGGGCATGATCCTCGACCTGCGCAACAACCCCGGCGGCGTACTGAGCGCGGCGGTGTCGGTGTCGGACGCCTTCCTCACCGGCGGCACCATCGTCTACACGGAAGGACGGCTCGACGACGCGGAGCTCAAGTTCACGGCGAAGCCGACCGACATCCTCGAGGGTGCCCCCCTCGTGGTGCTGGTGGACGGCGGCTCCGCTTCCGCATCCGAGATCGTGGCGGGCGCGCTGCAGGACCACCGGCGCGCGCTCATCATGGGCAACGACACCTTCGGCAAGGGCTCGGTACAGACGATCCTGCCGATGGAGAACGGCTCCGCGCTGAAGCTCACCACCTCCCGCTACTACACTCCCTCGGGCCGTTCCATCCAGGCCTCCGGCATCAGGCCCGACATCCAGCTCGAGAGCCGGGGGGTGGAGAACCTCGACCTGGAAGGCCGGCGCCTGAAGGAGTCCGATCTCGCCGGCCACCTCGAAGCCGAAGCGGGCGCGGAGGGGAGCGAGTCGTCGCCGGACGCCGCGGCGGCACCGGAGCGATCGCTCGCGGAAGAGGACTTCGCCCTCTACGAGGCCCTGAATCTGCTCAAGGGCCTCGACATCCTGGGCAAGGCCGGGGCCTGAGCCTCCGCCCGCATCGCTCACTGCTCTCCCGAGCGGGCGGACGCCGATCCGCTCGCACCGTCCGGACGTACTCCCTCGCGCCCCTTCGACATCGTCACCACCCCCTGCTTCGCTTGCCCGCTCGCCGGGACGCCCGCCCCCTTCTCTCCGTCCGTACCCCCGCTCCGCGCGGCCCCTCGACGCCCTCGCCACGAAGCCCGAGGAGCAATGCGGGACACTGCCCTCCTTCACTCCCTTCCCGGCCAGGCCGCGAGCGCCAGCGCTCCGCCGAGGATCCCGAGCGCCCATCCGAGGGCCGGCCCCCCCCAGAGCAGGGGACCCGGCGAGCCCGTTCCCGCGCACAGCACCGCGCTCACGATGAGCGCCGAAGCGAGCACCGCCCGCACGGTGCGCCGGTTCGCGCGACGCATCTCGCGACGCATGCTCTCAAGGTCCCGGGAGGCGATCTCGACTCTCAACTGTCCGTGGCGGGCCTGGCGCAGCACTTCGTGGGCGAGCGAAGGGAGCGCGGGCAGGATCTCGCCCCAGCGCGGCGCCTGGCGCTCGAGCTCGCGCCACGCCGCCCGCACTCCGAGCTGCCGGTCCATCCACCGCTGCAGGAAGGGCTTCGCGCTCTGCCACAGGTCGAGCTCCGGATAGAGCTGGCGCCCGAGGCCCTCGACGTTGAGCAGCGTCTTCTGCAGCAGGAGAAGCTGGGGTTGCACCTCCATGTGGAAGCGGTGCGCCACCCGGAACAGACGCACGAGGAGCCGGCCGAAGGAGATCTCCTTCAGAGGCCGCGCGAAGATCGGCTCGCAGACGCTGCGTATCGCCGCCTCGAACTCGTTCACCCGCGTTCCCGCCGGCACCCACCCCGACTGCACGTGCAACTCGGCCACCCGCAGGTAGTCGCGGTTGAAGAAGGCGAGCAGATTCTCGGCGAGGTAGCGCTGGTCCTCGGGGGTGAGACTTCCCATGATCCCGAAGTCCACCGCGATGTAGCTCGGCGAGGCGGGATTCTCGGGGGACACGAAGATGTTCCCGGGGTGCATGTCGGCGTGGAAGAAGTTGTCCCGCATCAACTGGGTGAAGAAGATCTCCACCCCGCGGAGCGCCAGCTTCTCCAGGTCGAAGCCGTGCCGTGCGAGCTGCTCCACGTCGCCGATCGCAATGCCCGAGATCCGTTCCATCACCATGACGTCGGATCGGGTGTAGGGCCAGAACACGCGGGGTACGTAGAGCAGATCGCTGTGCTCGAAGTTGCGCCGGAGTTGCGACGCCGACGCCGCCTCGCGCATCAGGTCGAGCTCGTCGAGGATGGTGGCCTCGTACTGCGCCACCACGTCGACGGCACGCAGCCGGCGCCCGAGGGCCAGGTAGCGCTCGACGAGCTCGGCGAGCCAGTAGAGCAGCCCCACGTCACGGCGGATCTCGGCGTCGATGCCCGGGCGCACCACCTTGACCGCCACCTCCCGCCCGTCGAGCAGGCAGGCGGAATGCACCTGGGCGATGGAGGCCGATGCGATCGGCTCTTCGTCGAAGCTCGCGAAGAGCTCGTCCACGCTCCGGCCGAGAGCGCGCTCTATGATGTGGCGCGCCTGCGCGCCGGGAAAGGGAGGAACCCGGTCCTGAAGGCCGGCCAGCTCGTCCCCGATGTCCTCCGGAAGCAGGTCCCGCCGCGTGGAGAGGATCTGCCCGAACTTCACGAAGATGGGTCCGAGGTCCTCCAGGGCGCGGCGAATACGCACCGAGCGGGCCTCCCGCGGGCGGCGGCGCAACCACTTCCAGGGCAGCAGGTAGAGCAGGAAGCGCACCGGGCGAAGCGGCGGGGCGGCGAGCAGGATCTCGTCGAGCCCGTGCCGGACGAAGACCGCATTGATGTGGAGCAGGCGCAGGGCCTGTCCGAGGCGCTTCACGGCCGCTCTTCCTCCACCCGCCGGGAGAGCGCGGCGATCCGCGCCTCGAGCCGCTCGACGTCGTCGCGGAGCTCGTCCACCGCGTCGAAGAAACGCCCGAGCGCGGGCGCCCCCGCCACCACCCCGCCCTCCTCGACCAGGTACTCCGCGAGGTCCCGGGACAGGGTGCCGGCGGCGCTGCGGGCCCAGCGTCCCGCCGCCCTTGCCCGGCGTGCCGCCTCGTGCGCTCCCGCGTCCCCGAGGTAGCGCGACAGCACTTCCTCCCCATCGAAGCGGTAGCTCCGTGCGAGGCGGCGAAGGCGGCGGGCGAGGGCGAGGTCGCCGCTCACGGTGACGCCCGGCGGCAGGGCCTCGTCCCGCGCACCCCGCGGCGCGAGCAGCCGGGTGAGGGCCGGCAGCGCCCCCGAGACCGTCAGGTCGGGGTTCTCGCCGTCATCGCTCTCCGCCCCTTCGGGCCGGCTCAGCACGACCCGGTGTCCGTGCACCGTGATGTCGAGGACCCCGGGGGCGGGGTCCGAGACGATCCGGATCCGCGCGCCTTCGACCTCTCCCAGCCGCTCGCGCACTTCGGGGTCCGCCGCGAGGGCGCGGTTGATCGCCCACTCCAGCAGACCCTGGGCCAACCCGGTCGCGCTCACCCTCAACCTCCGGACGCCGCCCCCCGGCCCGGCCCGGCCTCAGAGCTTGCTGCCTCGGTGCAGCGCGACGACACCGGCACTCAGGCGATGGTAGCGGCACTGCTCGAATCCCGCCTCCTCCATCATCGCCTGCAGGGCGGAAGGGGCGGGGTGCACGCGGATCGACTCCGCCAAGTAGCGATAGGGCGCCGCGCTCCCGGTCACGAGGCGCCCCAACGCGGGGATCACCCGAAACGAGTACGTGTCGTAGAGCGGAGCGAGCGCCGGCAGGACCAGGGCGGAGAACTCGAGGATCAACGCCTGCCCGCCCGGGCGGAGCACCCGGTACATCGACTCGAGCGCCCGTTCCTTGCGGGTGACGTTGCGCAGGCCGAAGGCGATGGACACGCAGTGGAAGCGATCGTCGGCGAAGGGCAGCGATTCCGCGTCGCACAGGGCGTAGCCCATGCCTTCCACCCGGCCCCGATCGACCATCCGGTCCCGAGCGCGTTCCAGCATGCGGGGATTGATGTCGGCGACCACCACCTGGCCGGAGGGGCCGGCCCGCGCCGCGAGCAGGCATGCCATGTCCCCGGTGCCGGCGGCGAGGTCGAGCACGCGGTGACCGGGCCGGACCCGGGAGACCTCGACCGCGAGACGCTTCCATGCCCGGTGCAGGCCGAAGGACATGAGGTCGTTCATCAGGTCGTAGCGCCGGGCGACCGCGTCGAAGACCTCTCCGACCCGGGCGCGCTTCTCCTCCCGGGGGATCCGCTCGAAGCCGAAGTCCGTATCGGCGCCTCCCGAAACGCCCTCCGGCCGGCTCAACGCCGTGCTCCGGCCTGTTCCAGGCGCTCGAGGTAGTGCTCCCAGAGGCGGTCACGGTGCTCTCCCAGCCAGTGAAGCTCCTCCCACGAGTAAATCCCGGTGCGGTGCCCGTCGTCGAAGTGCAGGCACACCGCATAGTTCCCGACCGGCTCGATGTGCAGGACGGAGACGTCGCGCTTGCCGGTCTGCAGCACCTCCTGGCCCGGGCCATGGCCGCGCACTTCCGCCGAGGGGGAGTACACCCGGAGGAGCTCCGCCGGCAGGGAGAAGCGCTCGCCGCTCGCGAACGCGATCTCCAGTCGCCGGGCCTGCCGGTGGTAGCTCAACTCGGTGGGGACCACGTTCATCCCGGCTCACCTCGTCGCGGAAGCGCCCCGCTAGAGAATGAAGTTGGCGAGATCGTCGTCCCCGAGCAGATCGCCGAGGCGATCGTCGACATAGTCCGCGTCGATCCTCACCACGCCGTTCGGCCGGTCCGGCGCCTCGAAGGATACCCTCTCGAGCAGGCGTTCGAGCACCGTGTGCAGGCGACGCGCCCCGATGTTCTCGGTGCTCTCGTTGACCTGCCAGGCGACCTCGGCGATGCGCGCGAGGGAAGGCTCGGTGAACTCGAGCGTGATGCCCTCGGTCTCCATGAGGGCGGCGTACTGCTCGGTGAGCGACCCGTCGGGCTCGGTCAGAATGCGCACGAAGTCGGCCGCTCCGAGCGCGTCCAGCTCGACCCGGATCGGCAGGCGTCCCTGCAGCTCGGGAATGAGGTCCGAGGGCCGCGCGAGATGGAAGGCGCCGGACGCGATGAAGAGGACGTGATCGGTGCGGATCATCCCGTACTTCGTCGACACCGTGCTGCCTTCGACGAGCGGCAGGAGATCGCGCTGCACGCCCTCCCGGGACACGTCCGGCGAGCTCGTCTCGGAGCGTCTCGAGACCTTGTCTATCTCGTCGATGAAGACGATGCCGTTCTCCTCCACGTCGCGCCGGGCCGCGCTCTTGATCTCCTCCTCGTCGACCATCTTGCCCGCCTCCTCGTCGCTGAGGAGCCCGAGAGCCGCCTTGACCGTCATCTTGCGGGTCCGGGTGCTCGCGCTCGACAGGTTCTGGAACATCCCCTGCAACTGCGAAGTGAGGTCTTCCATTCCCGGCGGGGAGACGATCTCCACCCCCACGCCGGGCGTGCTCACCTCCAGCTCCACTTCGCGCTCGTCCAGACGGCCCTCGCGCAGCATCTTGCGGAACTTCTGGCGCGTCGAGGCCATTTCCTCTCCGCGGCCCGCGACCTCGCTTCCGCCCCGCGAAGGGCGTACGAGCACGTCCAGCACCCTCTCCTCCGCCGCTTCTTCGGCATGGCTGCGCACCTTGTCCATTGCCTGCTCGCGGTTCTTCTTCACCGCGATGTCGGCGAGGTCGCGGATGATCGACTCGACGTCGCGCCCGACGTAGCCGACCTCGGTGAACTTGGTGGCTTCGACCTTGATGAAGGGGGCGTTGGCGAGCCGCGCGAGAC
>CAYFYD010000068.1:0-13172 GCA_964347195.1 uncultured Ectothiorhodospiraceae bacterium | reverse complement strand
CGCCTGATTCCAGTACTTCGAACCCCGCAACTCGACTTCTGAATGGTCCTGCGCGGCGCCCGCGCTCCCTTCGGAAGGCACGTGGCGCTCGGAGGGCAGGGCGCGGAGGCGATCGCGGCGTGGTTGGTGAGCTCGGGTTCCCGCCCGCCGCCGGGAACGCGACGCGAAGAGGGCTCGATACGGTCGCCCGGGACCCTCGAAACGGTCGCCGAGCGCCGGGGGGTGGCGGGTCCCGGCGAATTGCCGGCGCCTACGCGAGTCCCGCCAGCCAACCCAGGTAGCTCCTGGTCATCGCGTCCCCGAAGAGGAGGCAGAGCCAGCCGGCGAGGGCGAGAAAGGGGCCGAAGGGCATCGGCGAGGTACGCTCCCGGTAGCCGAGCGCGATCATCGTGCCCCCGACCAGGAGCGCCGCGGCGGAGGAGAGCAGCACGACGAGGGGGAGGGCTTCCCATCCCAGCCAGGCCCCGAGCATCGCGAGCAGCTTGAAGTCTCCGTGTCCCATCCCTTCCTTCCCGGTGAGGATGCGAAAGACGTGGAAGACCGACCACAGGACCAGGTAGCCGGCGGCGGCGCCGAGCACCGCGGAGGGCAGGGGGGCGTGCACGCCGAAGAGATTGAACACGAGCCCCAACCAGAGAACGGGGAGGGTGATCGCGTCGGGCAGCAGACGGGTGTCGAGGTCGATGAACGCGAGCGCGATCAGCGCGAAAGTGAGCAGCAGGGCGCCGGCGGCGGCGGGCCCGCAGCCGAAGTACCAGGCGACGAGTCCCGAGGCGAGCGCGCTCCCCATCTCTACCGCCGGGTAGCGGAGCGGGATCCGGGTTCCGCAGGCACGACACCGGCCCGCAAGGCGCAGGAAACCGAGTACCGGGACATTGTCGAGGGGGCGTATCGGCACGCGGCACACGGGGCAGTGGGAGCGAGGGGTGGCGAGGCCGAATTTCCCGCCTGCGTAGTGGCTCGACGCCTCCGCATCGCCGCTGCGTTGCGCGAGCTCCCACCGCCACTCCCGTTCCAGGATGCGGGGCAGGCGGACGATCACCACGTTGAGGAAGCTGCCGGCGACGAGCCCCGACAGCATCGAGGCCGCGATGCACGCGGCCGCCGGCATCTCGGAGAAGGGCGACAGGGTCAGGTCGCCGGGAAGGGCGGGCCGCGGCGACCGGCGGGGGGCAGCCGGAGTCAGGCCGCCTGCGCGGGAATGGCCTCGAAGCCGAGCTCCCCGCGGACCGCGTCGACCCGGACGCGCTGTCCGGGAACGATCTCTCCCGACAGGAGCCGCTTCGCCAGCTCGTTCTCGAGGCGGCTCTGCACCGCGCGCTTCAGCGGGCGGGCGCCGTAGACGGGGTCGAAGCCCGCCTCGCCGAGCCGGTCCAGGGCCGCCTCGCTGACCTCGAGCTCGACATCCTGGGCGAAGAGGCGCTCGCGCAACGCGTCGATCTGGATACCGGCGATGGCCCGGATCTGCTCCCGCTCCAGGGGGTGGAACACCACGATCTCGTCGATGCGATTGATGAACTCCGGGCGGAAGTGGACCTTCACCTCTTCCATCACCGACTCCTTCAGCGCGGCGTGGTCGCCCCTCGCCGCCAGTCTCTGGATGTGCGCGGTGCCGAGGTTGGAGGTCATCGCGATCACGGTGTTGCGAAAGTCGACGGTGCGACCGTGTCCGTCGGTCAGGCGTCCGTCCTCCAGCACCTGGAGCAGCACGTTGAACACTTCGGGATGGGCCTTCTCGATCTCGTCGAGGAGGACGAGACGGTAGGGCCGCCGGCGCACCGCCTCGGTGAGCTGGCCGCCCTCCTCGTAGCCGACGTAGCCGGGTGGAGCGCCGAGCATTCTCGCCACCGAGTGCTTCTCCATGAACTCGGACATGTCGAGGCGCACGATCGCCTCCTCGGTGTCGAAGAGGAACTCGGCGAGCGCGCGGCAGAGCTCGGTCTTGCCGACGCCGGTGGGACCGAGGAAGAGAAAGGAGCCGTTGGGCCGCCGGGGGTCGGAGAGGCCGGACCGCGCGCGCCGAATGGCGTCGCAGACCGCGCGCACCGCTTCGTCCTGGCCCACGAGGCGCCGGTGCAGGCTCTCCTCCATGTGCAGGAGGCGATCGCGCTCGCCCTCCATCATCCTCGCGACCGGAATCCCGGTCCAGCGGGACACCACCTCCGCCACCTCGTCTTCGGTGACCGCGGACCGCAGCAGCCGTCTCTCCTCGCTCTCCGCCCGGGTGGCGAGCTCGAGTCCCTTCTCGAGCTCGGGCAGCCGGCCGTACTGGATCTCCGCCATGCGGCCGAGGTCGCCGGCCCGGCGCGCGGTCTCGAGCTCGAGCCGGGCCCGCTCCAACGCCTCCTTGACGTGCTGGGCGCCCTGGACCGCCGCCTTCTCCGCCTTCCAGACCTCCTCCAGGTCGGAGTACTCCTTCTCGCTGCCCGCGATCTCCTGCTCGAGCCGGTCCAGGCGCTCCCGGGAGGCGGGGTCGGTCTCCTTGCGCAGCGCTTCGCGCTCGATCTTGAGCTGGATCAGGCGTCGATCCAGGCGGTCCATCGCCTCCGGCTTCGAATCGATCTCCATGCGGATGCGGCTCGCCGCCTCGTCCACGAGATCGATCGCCTTGTCGGGAAGCTGGCGGTCGGAGATGTAGCGGTGGGAGAGAGTGGCGGCGGCGACGATGGCGGGGTCGCCGATGTCGACCCCGTGGTGGATCTCGTAGCGCTCCTTGAGTCCTCTCAGGATCGCGATGCTGTCCTCCACGCTCGGCTCCTCCACGAGGATCCTCTGAAAGCGGCGCTCGAGCGCCGCGTCCTTCTCCACGCACTGGCGGTACTCGTCGAGGGTGGTCGCGCCGACGCAATGCAGCTCGCCGCGGGCGAGGGCGGGTTTGAGCATGTTGCCGGCGTCCATCGCGCCTTCCGCCTTGCCGGCGCCGACCAGGGTGTGGATCTCGTCGATGAAGAGGATGATCTCGCCCTGCTGCTTGGCGAGATCGTTCAGCACTGCCTTGATCCGCTCCTCGAACTCGCCGCGGAACTTGGCGCCCGCAACGAGCGCTCCGAGGTCGAGGGCGAGAAGCCGCTTGCCCTTCAGCCCTTCCGGGACTTCATGGTTGACGATGCGCTGGGCGAGGCCCTCGACGATGGCGGTCTTGCCGACACCGGGCTCCCCGATGAGCACCGGGTTGTTCTTGGTGCGGCGCTGGAGCACCTGGATGGTGCGCCGGATCTCGTCGTCGCGACCGATGACGGGGTCCAGACGCCCCTGCTCGGCGCGCTCGGTGAGGTCGATGCTGAACCTCTCGAGCGCCTGTCGCTGCTCCTCCGCGTTCTCGCTGTCCACGCTCTCGCCGCCGCGCACCTGCTCGATCGCCCGCTCGATGCTCTCCCGGGTCGCACGGTTGTCGGAGAGCGCGCGTGCGCACTCGCCCCCCGTCTCCAGCGCCGCGAGCGGGAAGAGCTCGCTGGAGATGAACTGATCGCCGCGCTGCCCGGCGAGCTTGTCGCACAGGTTGAGGCAGCGGGTGAGCTCGTTGCCGACCGGCACGTTGCCCGCGTTGCCCTGCACGGTGGGTGCTCGGTCGAGCACCTCCCCCAGGCGCGAACGCAGCCCGGCGACATTGACGCCGGCCCGGGCAAGAAGGTGCCGGACACTGCCGCCCTGCTGGTCGAGCAGGGCCACCAGGACGTGTTGGGGCTCGATCGACGCGTGGTCCCTGCGCACCGCGAGACTCTGGGCGTCGGAGAGTGCGAGCTGGAACTGGGGGGTCAGCCGGTCCATCCGCATCACGGTGTCCTCGAATCGATGGTGTCCGAGAACATCAGGGCGGGGCGGATCCTATTCAAGCCGGACAGCGGGAGCGGCGAGCGGGACCGCCCCCGCGTGCAGGGGAGCGAGCGAGGCCGATGACGCGGCGGGCGGGCGGATCAGGGCGCCGCGGCGCGCGCGCGCTCGAGCGCGGCCACCAGCGCGCTCAGGTCGGGGGGCAGCGCGGAGCGCCACTCCCGCCGGGAGTGGTCCCGGGGGTGGGAGAACGCGAGGCGGCGGGCGTGCAGGGCTTGGCCCCGCAGCTCCTGGAGCGCCTGCTGCAGTGCGTCAGGGAGGCCCGGCGCGCGCCGGCGCGCGCCGTACACGGGATCTCCGGCGACCGGATGGCCCAGGTGATGCATGTGAACCCGGATCTGGTGGGTGCGGCCGGTCTCGAGGCGCACGCGCAGGCGGGTGAAGTGGGGATAGCGTGCCGACACCGTGTAGTGCGTCACCGCATGGCGCCCCTGGCCGGCGACCGACATGCGGGTGCGATGGAGGCGGTGCCGGGCGATGGGAGCGTCTATTCGCCCCCGGTCGGCGTCCGGACTTCCCCAGACGATGGCGTCGTACTCCCGTTCCACCGCCCGGCGCAGCATTTCCGACACGAGATGGCGGTGCGCGCCCGGGGTCCGGGCCACCACGAGAAGGCCGGAAGTGTCCTTGTCCAGGCGGTGCACCACTCCGGCTCTCGGCAACCCTGCCAGCTCCGGATATCGATGCAGCAGGCCGTTGGCGAGGGTATGGGTACGGTTTCCCGACCCCGGATGCACGACGAGTCCCGCCGGCTTGTCCACGACGATGAGATCCGGGTCTTCGTAGATCGGCCGGACCGCAACCGGCTCGGGGTGCCAGTCGTCCCCCCACGCGGCGTCGGGCTGGACTTCGACCCGTTCTCCCCCCGCGATCCGCATCGCGGGACCGGCAACCCGGCCGTCGATCCGCACCTTGCCCTCCCGGATCGCGCGTTGCATCCGGGAGCGGGACCAGTCCCGGAAGAGCGTCGCGAGCGCCCGGTCGAGGCGCTCGCCGGCCAGACGCTCGGGCAGCATCGCGTGCCAGGGGCCGGCACTCGCGCGGGCGGGGGGATTCACGCCGGCCACGCTCCCGCTCTGGCCCGTATCGCGTGCCTGGGATAACCTTCGAACGGAGGTCGCGGAAGTCCGGGCGAAACCTTCATCTCTCTTCGGGGAAAGCTCCGGCGCACGGCGGGAAAGGACGGATGGCGACAGTGTCGATTCTTGCACAGCGCCCGCGCGGCGACGCGCGGAACGCTTCGTGGGCCCGCGGTGCCAAGGGCCTGCGGCGTCCTGCCGGTCACGGTGGGGCCGCCTCGGGCCGGCCTCCCTTCCCCCTCGCTGAAGTGAGCGCGGCGCGTGACCTTCCGTTCGCGTGACGCCGAGGCGCGCATGCCGGTCCGGCGGCGCACGGGACGCGGATCCCTCCCCCGTACCCGCGGCGCGCGCTTCGAGCTGGGTCTGCTCCTCTGCGTTCCCTTCCTCGCCGGTGGCTGCGACTTGTGGGGCAGCAAGCCCGACCCGACCAGGAACTGGTCGGCGAAGCAGCTCTATTCGGCGGCCAAGCGCGAGCTCGACGACGGCGACTACGAGACCGCCATCGACTACTACGGCAAGCTCGAGTCGCGCTTCCCCTTCGGACCCCTCGCGCAGCAGGCGCAGCTCGAGACCGCCTACGCCCACTACAAGAGCGACGAGCCGGGCTCCGCCATCGCGGCGGCGGACCGCTTCCTCAAGCTGCACCCTCGCCACCGGAACGCCGACTACGCGTACTACCTGAAGGGACTGTCGAACTTCAATCGGGGGCGCAATCTGCTCGATGTCGTGCTCCCCCAGGATCCTTCGGCCCGGGATCCGGGTGCCGCCGCGCAGGCCTTCCGGGACTTCGAGGAGCTGGTCCGGAAGTACCCCGAGAGCCGCTATGCGGCGGACGCCACCCAGCGCATGGTGTACCTGAAGAACACCGTGGCCCAGCACGAGATCCATGTTGCCCGCTACTACATGCGGCGCCGGGCCTACGTGGCGGCGGCGAACCGGGCCAAGCACGTCGTCGAACGCTTTCCGGAGACGCCTGCGGTGCCCGATGCGCTCGTCATCATGGCGACCGCCTACAAGGTGCTCGAGCTCGACGACCTCTCCGAAGACGCGCTGCGCGTGCTCGAGCTCAACTTTCCCGACCACCCGGGCATCGCGAGGGTGAAAGCCCTCGAGCTGGAGGAGTAGAGGCAGTCTCAGAGCGCATCGTCGTCCAGCTCTCCGGTACGAATGCGCACCACCTTCTCGACCGGCGCGACGAAGATCTTGCCGTCGCCGATCTTGCCGGTACGCGCGGATTCGGTGATCGCCTCCAGGCACGCCTCCGCCTGGGCTTCCGTGACCACGATCTCGATCTTCACCTTGGGCAGGAAGTCCACCACGTACCCGGCTCCCCGGTAGAGCTCGGTGTGGCCCTTCTGGCGCCCGAAGCCCTTGACCTCGGTGACGGTCATCCCGGTGATCCCGATCTCCGACAGCGCTGCGCGCACGTCGTCGAGCTTGAAGGGCTTGATGATCGCTTCGATCTTCTTCATGGCCTCGATGCCCCGGTGGTCTCTCCGGCCGGCGCTGCGCGTGCGGCTCCGCCGGCGCGACGATGCATCGCGCGCTGCCCGTTCACGACGCCGGAAGCGCGCTGGGTCATGCCGGGGACCGGGTATCAGTCCCCGAGCGCCGAGCGCATCGCCTCGCCGATGTCGGCGGCCGAGCGCACCGTGTGCACTCCGGCGGAGTCGAGCGCGGCGTACTTCGCCTTCGCGCTTCCCTTTCCCCCGGTGATGATCGCCCCGGCATGACCCATTCGCCGGCCGGGGGGGGCGCTGACCCCGGCGATGTAGGCGACCACCGGCTTGGTGACCCGGGTACGGATGTAGCGCGCCGCCTCCTCCTCGGCGCTCCCGCCGATCTCTCCCACCATGACGATGCCCCGGGTGCCGGGGTCCGCCTCGAAGAGCGCCAGGCAGTCGATGAAGCTCATGCCGTGGATCGGATCTCCGCCGATCCCGATGCAGGTGCTCTGGCCGAGGCCGTTCTCGCTGGTCTGGTTCACCGCTTCGTAGGTCAGGGTGCCGGAGCGGGAGACGATGCCGATGGTGCCGGCCCGGTGGATGTGGGCGGGCATGATGCCGATCTTGCACGCGCCGGGCGTGATCACCCCGGGACAGTTGGGTCCGATCAGGCGGGCCGAAGGATAGCGCGCCAGAGCCGCCTTGACCCGCAGCATATCGAGCACCGGAATGCCCTCGCTGATGCACACGATGGTGCGGATACCGCCGCTCGCGGCTTCCAGGATCGCATCCGCGGCGAACCCCGCCGGCACGTAGATCATCGAGGCATCGGCCCCGGTATCGCGCACCGCCTCGTGGACGGTATCGAAGACCGGCCGTCCGAGGTGGGTCCGTCCGCCCTTGCCGGGGGTGACGCCGCCGACCAGCTTCGTGCCGTACGCGATCGCCTCTCCGGAGTGGAAGGTGCCCTGCCGGCCCGTGAAGCCCTGGCAGATGACCCTGGTGTCCTCGTCGACCAGCACGCTCATGTCGTTCTCCGGTTCGCCCCGGCTCCCGTGCCGCGCTGCGCCCTCCGGGGGCTTCAGCGCCCTCGCGCGTCCCTCGCCGCGGCGACCGCCTTCGACGCCGCCGCGGCGAGAGACCCGGCGGGAATGCGGGCGAGCCCGCTCTCCGCGAGCAGCTACCGGCCGCGCTCCACGATCGTGCCCTCGAGTCGAACCACCACCGGAACCGCCACCCCCGCATCACCCACCGCCTTGACGATGCCCTCCGCGATGAGGTCGCAGCGCACGATGCCGCCGAAGATGTTGACCAGGATCGCCTCGACCTTCGGGTCCGAGACGATGAGCTTGAACGCTTCGGCCACCTTCGCGGCATCGGTGCCGCCGCCCACGTCGAGAAAGTTCGCGGGCTCTCCCCCGTGCAGCTTGATGATGTCCATGGTGCCCATCGCGAGGCCGGCGCCGTTGACCATGCAGGCGATGTTGCCGGTGAGTGCGATGTAGCTCAGATCGAAGGCCCGCGCGCGGTGCTCCTTCTCGTTCTCCTGCGAGGCGTCGCGAAGCGCCTCCAGCTCGGGGTGCCGGTACAGGGCGTTGTCGTCGACGTCGATCTTCGCATCGAGGGCGAGCAGTCCGCCGCCTGCGCAGGTCGCCAGGGGGTTGAGCTCGAGGAGCGAGAGGTCCTTGTCCAGGAAGAGCCGATAGAGGGCGCCGAGCATGGCGCCGAGCTCCCGCCGGTGCGGCGCGTCGAGGCCCAGCGCGAACCCGATGCGGCGTACCTGGTAGGCCTGCAGGCCGGCGGCGGGATCGACGAGCTCGGTGACGATCCGGTCGGGGTCGGTGGCCGCGATCTCCTCGATGTCCACTCCTCCCGCTGCGGACGCGATCACCGCGACCTGCGCCCGGCCGCGGTCCACGAGCAGGCCGAGATAGAGCTCGCGCTCGATACTGCCGGTGCGCTCCACGAGCACGGTATCGACCGGCTGGCCTTCCGCGGTGGTCTGGGCGGTCCGCAGCCGGGTGCCGAGCATCCCGGCCGCGATCGTGAAGACCTCGTCGAGGTTTCCGGCTCCCCTGATGCCGCCCGCCTTGCCCCGTCCTCCCGCGTGCACCTGGGCCTTGACCATCCATCGACCGCCTCCGAGCGCTTCGGCCCGCGCGCGCGCCTCCGCCGCCGACGTGGCGGGGAGGCCCTCCGGCACCGCGACGGCGTAGCTCGCGAGCAGCGCCTTGGCCTGATACTCGTGCAGGTTCATTCGGTCGGGACGGGACGGGGAGGGAAGGACACGGGACGCTTCGATCGTACCACGGGAGCGGCGCCGTCCCTTCGCGCCGAGCCCTTCGCGCAGGACCATTCAGAAGTCGAGTTGCGGGGTTCGAAGTACTGGAATCAGGCGATGGATTCCCGCGCCCCCTCCCGTCATTCCCGCGAAGCTTGTCCCCGACCCCGATCGGGGAGCGGGAATCCATCCCGGTCAACCAATCCCGAAGCTCGGAGTCTGAAGCCGTCATGCCGACTTTTGAAGAGCCCTGGCCCTTCGCGCGCGGACGGAGTTGCGCTTTCCCGTTGCGCGGGCCAATCTAATCGCGGGGGCGGGCTCGCGTCGCGGCGGGAGTGCGGAGACGGGGGGCCGGACTCCGGTCGCCCCGGACCGGCCAGGGGCGCAACGGGCAGGGAACAGGAGGCGATTCGATGGCAGCAGGGCAGCGGGGCTTCACCCTGATCGAACTCATGATCGTGGTGGCGATCATCGGTCTGCTGGCCGCGGTGGCCATTCCCGCCTACCGCGACTACACGGTGAGAGCCAAGGTGCAGGAAGGAGCCAACGTCTCGCTCGCGCACCGCACCCTGCTCGACCGCGCCTGTCGCGAGGGGACGCTGAGGGAAGGGATGGACAATGCCGCGTTGGGCCTCGCCGCCTCCACCGACTATTCGAACGAGTATGTGTCCGCAGCGGCGGCGAGCACGGGGAGCGAGGGCAGTGCTACCGTGACCGTCACCTTCCGGGCCATCGGCTCCGCGGTGGAGGAGGGAGAGACCCTCGTGTACACCGGCGGCTGCGGCGCCGGCGGCATGGTGTGGACGGTGAACGGCGATCTCGAGTCGAAGTTCATGCCGGCGGTCTAGCTCCCGCCCCGCCTCGAATCCTTCGGCTCGCCGGCACGGGGCGGCAAGGGAGCGGAGCGGCGCAGTTGCGGGAGCATCGCGCGAAGCATCTTGGGGTTGGCGGCGACCACGTCGCCGGTGTGCATCGCGTCATCGGCGCCCCCGCGGCCGGTCACGATCCCGCCCGCTTCCCGGACCAGCAGGACTCCGGCCGCAATGTCCCAGGGGCGGAGCCCCCACCCCCAGTAACCGTCCAGGCGTCCCGCCGCGACGTAGGCGAGGTCCAGGGCGGCGGATCCCGAACGCCGCAGGTGCGCGTGTGCGAGGCTCAGCGCGCGCACCTCCGCGACCTGGCTCTCGACTTCCGCGACCCGGTGCGACGGCAGGCCGGTCGCGAGCAGCGCGCCGTCGAGGCGGTGGCGGGCGGAGACGCGAATGCGGCGCTGGTCGAGACTGGCTCCCGCGCCCCGGGACGCGGCGAAGAGCTCCTGGCGCACGGGATCGAAGACCACGCCCTGCTCGACCCTGCCGCGGCGGCGGACCGCGATCGACACCGCGAAGTGAGGAAGCCCGCGCAGGTAGTTCCGGGTGCCGTCGAGGGGATCCACGACCCACTCGACGTCCGAGCCCGGATGGTGCCCGGACTCCTCCGCGAGGATCGCGTGGGCCGGATAGGCGTTGCGGACGACGGCGATGATGCGGGCCTCCGCCAGGCGGTCTATCTCGCTGACCAGGTCGTGCGCGCCCTTGCTCTCGACGCTGAGCACGTCGAGGCGATCGAGGTGCCGTACAATCACGTCTCCCGCGCTCCGGGCGGCACGAACCGCGATGTTGAGCAGGGGATGCATCAGTGTCGGCCGCTTCAGCCCGGGGAGCGGTCCAGTATAGCGATGCGAGCGAAGCGGTAGCGCAATGGCCGAGCATCGGGAAGGGTGCGCACCCTCGCTTCCGGCCGGAGGATCGGAGGAGGTGGCCCCGGCGCCCGCCCTCATCGCCGGTGCGCGGGGAGTCCGCCGCGCGCTCTCCGGGATCAGGGTGGTGCTGGTCGAGACCTCGCATCCCGGCAACATCGGCGCGGTCGCCCGGGCCATGAAGGCGATGGGACTCGCGCGCCTGCATCTCGTGCGGCCCCGGCGTTTCCCCTGTGCCGAGGCGACGGCGCGCGCCGCCGGCGCCGACGATCTCCTTGCCGCGGCGGTGCTTTGCGCGGATCTGGCCGAGGCGGTCGGCGACTGTGCCTGGGCGGCGGCGACGAGCGCCCGGGACCGCCACTTGCCCTGGCCCGCGCTCGATCCCGCCGGATGCGCGCGGGAAGCGCTCACCCGCGCACCGCACGAGGTGGCGCTCGTCTTCGGCCGTGAAGCCACCGGGCTCACCAACGCGGAGATCGATCTCTGCCAGGCGGCGGTGAGGATTCCCACCGACCACGACTTCCCCTCCCTGAACCTGGGCGCGGCGGTGCAGGTGCTGGCTTGGGAGCTGCGCCGCGCTGCCCTCGCCGGGGGCGCGGCGGTCGGGGAGCGGACACTCCCGTGCTGCGGACGCGAACGCGATCCGCCCGCTCAGGTAGCGGAGCTCAGCGGCTTCTTCTCCCACCTCGAGCAAACCCTCGTCGATGTCGGCTATCTCGACCCCCGGGCGCCCCGGCTGCTCATGCGGCGCCTGCGCCGCCTCTTCAACCGGGCCGGAATGCGGCGTTCGGAGCTCAATATCCTGCGCGGAGTGCTTCGCGCGGCCCAGAGGTCGGTGCTCGGGAAGGGGCGGCCGCCCGGCGGGCGCGGCGGATCGGGCGACGGATAGCGGGGGGAGGGCGGATGAATGCTCTCCACGTGAGGTCGTGTCGTGCGGCGGCGCGATCAACAGTCCTCGTGGGGAGAGGGCGGATGGATGCTCTCCACCGCCCGCCCGTCCTTCCACGTCCGGCCGTCCCGCAGCTCGAGCCGACTCTCGGTGAACCACCTCACCGCGCGGGGGTAGATGCGGTGCTCTTCCTCGAGCACCCGGGCCGCCAGCGACTCGGTGTCGTCCCCGGGACGCACCTCGACGGGCGCCTGGAGGATGACGGGCCCGCCGTCGAGCGCCTCGGTCACGAAGTGGACGGTGGCGCCGTGCACGCGCGCCCCGGCGGCAAGGGCCCGGCGGTGCGTGTCGAGGCCGGGAAAGGCGGGCAGGAGGGACGGATGGATGTTCATGAGGCGCCCGGCATGGCGCCGCACGAAGGCGGGGCCGAGCACGCGCATGAAGCCGGCCAGGATCACCAGCTCCGGGCGGCGGGCGTCGACCAGGCGCCCGAGGGCGGCATCGAAGTCCTCGCGGGACGCGAAGGCGCGGTGGTCGAGCACCAGCGTCTCGATGCCCGCGGCCGCGGCGCGCCGCAGTCCGGCCGCGCGCGGCTCGTTGCTCACCACGGCGCGGATGTCGAGGGCGAGGCCCTCGTCACGGACCGCGTCGATGAGGGACTGGAGGTTCGAGCCGCGCCCGGAGATGAGCACCACCGCGCGGGTGGAGGGGTCGCTCACGCGAAGACGAGCGGGGGAGCCCGCGGCGCCGGCCGCGCGGTCGCTTCGCCCACCCGGAAGGGGTGCTCGCCTCGCTCCCGGAGGCGCCGCAGAGCGCGGTCGACATCCTCGCGCGCCACCGCCGCCACCATCCCGATGCCGCAGTTGAAGGTCCGGCGCATCTCCTCCTCCGCGATGCCGCCCTCGCCGGAGAGCCAGTCGAATATCGGGTCCCGGGTCCAGGCGCCGGGGTCGATGCGGGCGCCGACGCCTTCCGGCAGCATCCGCGGCACGTTCTCCACCAGCCCCCCCCCGGTGATGTGGGCGATGCCGTGCACGTCGACGTGCCGGAGGAGGTCGAGCACGCTCGGCACGTAGATCCGGGTCGGCTCGAGCAACGCCTCGCCGAGGGGGCGCCCCCCGATCTCCCGGTCGAGGCGGCATCCGGTCACCTCGAGCACCTTGCGCACCAGCGAGAAGCCGTTGGCGTGAAGCCCGCTCGAGGCGAGTCCGATCAGCGCGTCTCCCGGAGCGACGCGGCGGCCGTCGATGATCCGCTCGCGTTCGACGATACCGACGCAGAATCCCGCGATGTCGTAGTCGCCGGCCTTGTACGTCCCCGGCATTTCCGCGCTCTCTCCCCCCACGAGGGCCGCGCCCGCCACCCGGCATCCTCGGGCGATGCCGCGCACCACCGCGGCGGCGACCTCCTCGTCGAGCCGGCCGGCGGCGAAGTAGTCGAGGAAGAACAGGGGCTCCGCTCCGGTGCAGAGGACGTCGTTGACGCACATCGCGACGAGGTCGATGCCCACGCCCTCGTGCCGCCCGAGCTCGATCGCGATCGAGAGCTTGGTGCCGGTCCCGTCCGCACCCGACACCAGCACCGGACGGCGGTATCCCGCCGGGACCTCGAAGAAGGCCCCGAAGCCGCCGATGCCGCCGATGACTTCCGGGCGTCGCGTCGAGGCGGCGAGGGGCCGGATGAGATCGACCAGGCGGTGGCCGCGCGCGGTGTCCACGCCCGCGTCGCGATAGGTCAGCCGCTCGTCACGCGCGCGCCGCGGCATGCCGGGAGGGAGAGGGGAGTCCATGGGGCAAGGATGCCAGAATCTTGATTGCGCGCGCAGGTTCGGCATAGCCTTCCCGGCATGTCCGGCAGGGTCATTTCATGCTGCGTCCGGACCTGTGCTTCGGGGCCGGGGGGATGGCTC
>CAYFYD010000067.1:0-13242 GCA_964347195.1 uncultured Ectothiorhodospiraceae bacterium | reverse complement strand
ACGCCCTCAACGAGGCGATGCGGGACTGGGTGACCAATGTCGACGATACCTACTACATCATCGGCACCGTGGCCGGACCGCATCCCTATCCCACCATGGTGCGCGATTTCAACTCGGTGATCGGGCGGGAGGCGAGGGCCCAGATCCTGGAGCAGGCGGGACGCCTGCCCGACGCGGTGCTGGCCTGCGTCGGCGGCGGCTCGAACGCGATGGGCATGTTCCACCCCTTTCTCGACGATGCCGAGGTGCGGCTGTGGGGCGTCGAGGCGGGCGGCGACGGGGTGGAGACCGGGCGGCACGCGGCGCCGCTGAGCGCCGGCCGGGTCGGGGTGCTGCACGGCAACCGCACCTATCTGATGGCGGATGCCGGCGGCCAGATCATCCCGACGCACTCGATATCCGCGGGGCTCGACTATCCCGGGGTCGGCCCCGAGCACGCCTGGCTCAAGGATTCCGGCCGGGCGACCTACGTGTCGGTGACCGACCGGGAGGCCCTCGCCGCGTTTCATCGCCTCACCCGGTGGGAAGGCATCATCCCCGCCCTGGAGTCGAGCCACGCCCTCGCCTTCGCGGAGCGCCTGGGGCCCGAGATGTGCGGCGACGACATCATCGTCGTCAACCTGTCCGGGCGCGGCGACAAGGACGTCCCGACCGTCGCCGCGCTCGAGGGGATGGCGCTGTGAGCCGCATAGCGGTGTGCTTCGAGCGTCGCGCCCGGGAGGGCCGCAAGGCGCTGGTCCCCTTCATCACGGCGGGCGACCCGAGTCCGGAAGTGAGCCTTCAGACGATGCACGCGCTGGTCTCGGCCGGAGCCGACGTGATCGAGCTGGGCATGCCCTTCTCCGACCCGATGGCGGACGGGCCGGTGATCCAGCGCGCTTCGGAGCGCGCGCTCGCGGGGGGCATGGACCTCGCCGGAGTCCTCGGCATCGTCCGGCGCTTCCGGGCCCGTGACGCGACCACCGCGGTGGTGCTGATGGGATACCTGAACCCCATGGAAGTGTACGGTGCGTGCGCGTTCGCGGCGGCGGCGGCCGGGGCGGGGGTGGACGGGATCCTGACCGTGGACCTGCCCCCGGAGGGACGCTCGGAGCTGCATGACGCGCTGCCCCGCCACGGTCTCGACCGGATCTTCCTCGTCGCGCCCACCACCAGCGACGAGCGCGTGCGGCGGGTATGCGGGCAGGCGAGCGGCTATCTCTACTATGTCTCGCTCAAGGGGATCACCGGCGCCGCCCACCTGAACGTGGAGTCGGTGGCGAAGGATGTCCGGCGGGTCAAGGCGGCTACCGACCTGCCGGTGGGGGTCGGATTCGGCATTCGTGACGCCCGGTCGGCGGCCGCCATCGCCGCGGTGGCCGATGCGGTGGTGGTGGGCACGGTGCTCGTGCGGCAGGTGGAAGACCTCATCCGGCAGCCCGAAGCGATCCCGGCCGGCGTCGCGAGCATCCTCGCGGGCATGCGCGAGGCGATGGACGGCGGCGCGTGAGCTGGTTCCGCAAGCTCATCCCGTCCCGGATCCGCACCGAGGGCCGCGCCAAGCGCAACATACCGGAAGGACTCTGGACGAAGTGTCCGGTCTGCTCCGCACTGCTCTACCAGGCCGAGGTCGAGCGCAACTACGACGTGTGCCCCAAGTGCGCCCATCACCGGCGGCAGCCGGCCCGCCGGCGCCTCGACCATTTCCTGGACCGGGAGCCGCGCACCGAGATCGGCGCCGAACTGAAGCCCGTCGACGTGCTCGGCTTTCATGGATCGAAGAAGTACCGGGAGCAGCTCGCGGAGAAGCAGAAGCAGACGGGGGAGAACGATGCCCTCGTCGCGATTCGGGGACGAGTCAAGGGGGTGGAGCTGGTCGCCTCCGCATTCGAGTACGAGTTCTGCGGCGGCTCCATGGGCTCGGTGGTCGGTGAACGATTCGTGCGTGCAGTCGATACCGCGGTGCTCCACCGCATTCCGATGCTCTGCTTCGCTTCGAGCGGGGGCGCACGGATGCAGGAGGGCCTCTTCGCCCTGATGCAGATGGCGAAGACGAGCGCTGCGTTGGCCCGCCTCCGGGAGCACGGACTGCCCTACGTCTCGGTGCTGAGCGACCCTACAACCGGCGGTGTATCCGCCAGTCTGGGGATGCTGGGAGACGTCAACATCGCCGAGCCCAACGCGCTCATCTGCTTCACCGGGCCCCGGGTGATCGAGCAGACCATCAAGGAGAAGCTGCCGGAGGGTTTCCAGCGCAGCGAGTTCCTTCTCGAGCACGGGGCGATGGACATCATCATGGACCGGCGCGAGATGCGCGACCGGATCGCCTCCCTGCTCGCGATGCTGACCCGTCAGCCCGCTCCCTGAGCGGCGTCGGTCGGAGATGGCGGAGGGGTCCCCGGCCGGAACGGGCGCCACCCTCGGGGAGTGGCTCGCGTGGGGGCGGAGCCTGCATCCCCGGGACGTGGTACTGGAGAGGACGCGGTGCGCGGCCGTCGCCCGCCGTCTCGGCTCGGTCCCCCTCTCCTT
Source organism: uncultured Ectothiorhodospiraceae bacterium (assembly GCA_964347195.1). GTDB lineage: Bacteria > Pseudomonadota > Gammaproteobacteria > HK1 > HK1 > JAJEAD01. The sequence continues at coordinate 10,734 of CAYFYD010000067.1, read as the reverse complement.
TCCCGTGGTCGCGGTAGCCGGCACCAACGGGAAGGGCACTTGCGTGGCGCTGGTCGAAGCGATGCTGAGCGCGGCCGGGGTGCGGGCGGGGGCCTATCTCTCGCCGCCCCTCATGCGCTTCTCCGAAACGGTGCGGGTGGGCGGACGCGAGGTGGAGGAGGCCGCGCTGTGCGACGCCTTCGCCCGGGTCGAGGCGGCCCGAACGGGGATCCCGCTCACCGCGTTCGAGTTTCAGAGCCTTGCCGCGATGGAGGCCATCCGCGCGGCGGACGTGGAGGTCGCGGTGCTCGAGATCGGCATGGGAGGGCGCGACGACGCGGTGAACATCTTCGAGCCCGAGGTTGCAGTCGTGACCAATGTCGGGATCGACCACGTCCGCTGGCTCGGGAGCACCCGGGAAGAGATCGCGTCGCACAAGGCGGGGATCCTCCGCGCGACGAAGCCGGTGGTGTACGGCGAGCGGAACCCTCCCGCGGCGCTGTGCGAGCAGGCCGCCGCGCTCGGAGCGCCGCTCTATCGTCTCGGGAGGGAGTTCGTGACCGAGGCACGGAGCGAAAGCTGGACCTGGAGTAACGGCAGCGTGGTCTACCCGGAGCTGCCGGCTCCGCCCTTCGGCGGCGCTTTCTGGTACGACAACGCGGCGGCCGCGATCATGGCGATGCGGCTGCTTCCCCGCCGCCTGCGGGCGAGCCCCCGCCGCGTCGCGGAAGCGGTGGCCGGGGTGGCACTGCCGGGACGGCAGCAGGTGCTGGCGGGCGAGGTGGAGCGGATCGTCGACGTCGCCCACAACTTCGACTCGGTGCGTGCCCTGCGCAGCGCCCTTCGGGGGCGCGTTGCGCAAGGGCGTACACTTTCGGTCTTCTCGATGCTGAAGGACAAGGACATCGAGGGCGCTAGTGCCTGCCTCCGCGACGTAGTGGACGCGTGGTTCGTAGCCGGGCTGCCGGGACCGCGAGGGCTCGATGCGCACGCGCTCGCGGCGAGGATGGCGCCCGGCCTCCGGCCGATTCTCCACTCCGACATCGCGAGTGCCTACCATGCGGCCTGCGCGGCCGCACGACCCGGAGACCGCGTGGTGGTGTGGGGTTCTTTCCACGCCGCACGCGCCGCTCTTCAGAGCGAATCGGCGGGCACGAGAGGCTGAGCGGTGGAGGAGTGGCTCAAGCAACGTCTGGTCGGTGCCGCGGTGCTCGTTCTCCTCGCGGTGATTTTCGTTCCCATGCTCCTCGACTGCTCGCATGAGCCGCGGGAGACCGGGGTCGATCTGCGCACCCCGTCGAGTGCCGAAGACGGGTTCAGCTCCCGCATCGTTCCCCTCGAGGAGTCCCCGGGCGCGGCGCCGGAGGGAGCCGCGGGAGTGGCGACCGGGTCCTTCGAGGAGGAGGTTCCGCATGGGGAGGAGGTTCCGGATGGGGAGGAGGTGACGCCGGCGATGGAGGGAGCGCCGGATGCGGGGCCCGCCCTCGCCCTGGTGCCCGAAGCCCCGGACGGGGACGAGGGGTCGGAGCCGCGCGCGGTGGAATCCGTGATGCCGCCGGAGGAGGACGAGGGGGCCGCGCAGGCCCCGCCCGCCGAGTGGGCGGCGCAGATCGGCAGCTTCTCGGACCGCCGCAACGCGCTCTTGCTGCGGAACCGGTTGCGCGCGAAGGGCTATTCCGCGTTCCTTACGACCGCGACCGGCGAGCAGGGCGAGCTCACCCGGGTCCTGGTGGGCCCGGATCCGATCCGGGACCGCACCGTATCGACCATCGAGGCTCTCCGGCGGGAGACCGGGATCGACGCGTTCGTGGTCCGCTATCCGCGCGGGTGAGACGGGTCCGCAGATGGCGGCACTGAGCTGGGCCGACTTCCTGATCGTCGCCATCGTCGGAGTATCGGCCTTGCTCAGCATTCTGCGCGGCTTCGTGCGCGAAGCGTTCGCGCTGTGCGGCTGGATCGCCGGCGTGTGGCTCGCGCTCACCTTCGGGCCGGCCGGGGCGGAGCTCCTCCAGGGCTACGTGGCGGTGCCCACCCTTCGCTATGCGATCGCGGGACTCGTGCTCTTCTTCTCCGCGCTCATCGTTGCCGCCCTGGTCGCCCGCTTCTTCGGGGCGGCGGTGGAGAAGACCGGGCTGAGCGGTACGGACCGGACCCTCGGCATGGTCTTCGGGATGGCAAGGGGCGGGGTCATCGTCACCGTGCTGGTCCTCCTCGCCCACCTCACGCCCCTGCCCGAGGACCCCTGGTGGAGCGAAGCGGTGCTCATCGAGCCCTTCGAGCAGGCCGCGCGCGAGCTGAGGCGCTTTCTTCCCCCCGAGCTCGCGGAACGCTTCCCTCTCTGATCCGCGCTTCGGATCGGGCGGAGCGGGCGGGACGACATCGCGTCCCCGGGAGCGCGGCGCGAGGTCACGGCGGACGCGGCGGGCCGCCCCGCATCGCCGGGGACCGCAGCGGCCCGAAGCTCGCCCCCGGGATGCGCCTCGCCGTATACTCCGCCCGTGTGCGCCATAGTCGGCATCGTCGCCCGTTCACCGGTCAACCAGGACCTCTATGACGCCCTGACCGTGCTCCAGCACCGGGGACAGGACGCGGCCGGCATCGTCACCTGGGACGGCGAGCGTCTCCATCAGCGCAAGGATCGGGGGTTCGTTCGCGACGTATTTCACACGCGCCACATGCTGGCCCTGCGGGGTCCGATGGGCATCGGCCACGTGCGCTATCCCACCGCGGGGAGGGACTCCAGTGCGGAAGCGCAGCCCTTCTACGTCAACTCCCCCTACGGCATCACGCTCGCCCACAACGGCAACCTCGTCAACGCGGATGCCCTCAAGCTCGAGATCTACCGTGACGACCGCCGTCACGTGAACACCGACTCCGACTCCGAGATCCTCCTCAACGTCTTCGCCCACGAGCTGCAACGCCAGGGCAGGCTGCGCATCGACGAGAACGACGTGTTCGCGGCGGTGGCCGGAGTGCATGCGCGCTGCGTGGGCGGATACGCGGTAGTGGGAATGATCAACGGCTACGGGGTCTTCGCGTTTCGCGACCCCCACGCCATTCGTCCCGTCTGCTTCGGCGGGCGGGAGTCGCCGGGAGGTCCGGAGTACATGGTGGCGTCGGAGAGCGTGGCCCTCGATGTGCTCGGATTCGAGCTGATTCGGGACCTCGAGCCGGGCGAAGCCGTCTACATCGACACCGCGGGAAGGGTCTTCACCCGGCAGTGCGCGAAGGATCCGGCGTACTCGCCGTGCATCTTCGAGTACGTCTATCTCGCCCGTCCCGACTCGATCATCGACGACGTATCGGTGTACAAGGCGAGGCTGCGTTTCGGCGAGGGTCTCGCCGACAAGATCCTGAAGGAGTGGCCGGACCACGACATCGACGTCGTGATCCCCATTCCCGACACCAGCCGCACCGCCTGCCTGCCGGTGCAATACAAGCTCGGGATCAAGCACCGCGAAGGCTTCATCAAGAACCGCTACATCGGACGCACCTTCATCATGCCGGGCCAGGCGCAGCGGGAACGTTCGGTGCGGCACAAGCTCAACCCGATCGGCCTCGAGTTCGAAGGCAAGAACGTGCTGCTGGTAGACGATTCGATCGTTCGAGGGACCACCTCCGCCCGGATCATCCGGATGGCGCGCGACGCCGGCGCGAAGAAGGTCTACTTCGCTTCCGCCGCGCCGCCGGTGCGCCACCAGAACGTCTACGGCATCGACATGCCGGTCGCGAGCGAGCTGATCGCCCATCAGCGCAGCGTGGAGGAGGTGGCGGACGAGATCGGGGCGGACCGCCTCCTGTACCAGGACCTGTCGGGCCTCGTCGACGCGGTGCGCGCGGGCAACCCCCGGATCCGTGACTTCGACACGTCGATCTTCACCGGGGAGTACGTCACCGGTGCGGTTACCGAGAGCTATCTCGAGGACCTCGCCGGCCGGAGAGGCAACGGCGCGTGGGCGCGGCGCGAACCCCTTTTGGAAGAGACGATGGAAGTCCACAATGTGGAATGAGCGGGAGGCCGGCCCCCGGCGGCCCCGCCCGGTCCGCGGAGCCGCGGCGACCCGGTTCCGCCGGGCCGGGAGAGCGGCTCCGGCCGCGTTGCGATGCGGAAGGTGGAATCGCGGGCGACCGGAGCGGGGCGCGGGCGCCGGCCGGAGAGGCAGGGGCGGGCGATGATCGACAAGGTGAGAAAGTCGAACGAGGAGTGGGCGCGGCAGCTCGGTCCCGAGCAGTACCGCGTGACCCGTCGCAAGGGGACGGAGCGCCCCTTCAGCGGCGCCTGGCACGAGTGCGGGCGCTCCGGCACCTACCGTTGCGTGTGCTGCGGCGCCGCGCTCTTCTCCTCGGAGGCCAAGTTCGATTCCGGCACGGGCTGGCCGAGCTTCCGGGAGGCCGCACCGGGCGCGGACATCGAGGAGAAAGAGGACCGTTCCTTCTGGATGGTGCGCACCGAGGTGACCTGCGGGCGTTGCGACGCCCACCTCGGGCATGTCTTTCCCGACGGTCCGCCCCCGACCGGGCAGCGCTACTGCATCAACTCGGCCGCGCTCGACTTCGACGAAAGCGAGTCCTGACCGGGTGCGCCGGGGCCCGGAGGGGCGGCCTCGGCGCTCGAGTTGGGCGCGGCGGCTGGGGGCGAAGCGCTGGACGTACTTCTACCTCTACGTCCTGTTCGACCTCTCCAGCCGACACGTCGTGGGGTGGCTGGTCGCCGATCGCGAAAGCTCCGCGCTCGCCTCGAGGCTCATCGAGCAAACGTGCCTGAAGCAAGGCATCGAACCTCATAGGCTGACCCTGCATTCGGACCGCGGCGCACCCAAGGCCTGTCTTCTACTGGTTCGACGATTAGCCTGATCGGGGGCTACACTTGTCCTCGAACATCAACTCGGGCTGACGCCGTCAGTCAATGGTTCCTGGGTCGATCGTCGGTGTCGCCCCAACGAGAAGCGGGGCTGATGCGCCGATGTTGAACGCCAGGACCAGATTCAGTTCGATCCCTTCGGTGCTCTGGTACAGAAAGACCAGGAGACCGCCAAGAAAAGCCATGGCTACAGTGACCAACCAGTACAGCCAGGTTCTTGCGTAGTCAGGTACTCCATCGTGCAGCTCCTCACGGATGCGGTACCATTTCAGTAGCTCTGCGGCGATACCGCCCGCGACTCCCGCCGCGATTTCCATCACATGGATTTACTGGCAAACAGGCGGAGGTCGGCGACGACCTCTCGCATCTTTTTCGGTCGAGACTTGAGCGTGTACACAGGCTTCCTGCTACGAGAAAGGGTCTGTCGCACCTCGGAACGGTGTTTGTCAAGGAGCTGACGCACAAGCCCCTCGGGCAGCCCGGTATCCTTGGCGATTCCTTGAACGGTCCTGAAATCCCATCGCGAATCGGTGAGTGCCGAACGCACAACAGTCCAGCTCATGATCATCACCCCGGCAGATGACTGGCACACCGGGGCATCTTACACAATTCTCATTCTGTAACATGTCCGGACATTCTCAGACCAGGTTCAACAGCGCTCGGGACAACCCCGCTGCCGTCGTCGAGCGCCCACAGGACGAAGCCCGCCGTACCGCCAAGGGTCGGCTGCACCAGCACGAGGCCCTACTGGCCAAACCACCGCAGCCTCTTCCCGGCAAGAAACTTGAAGTGGGAACGCGCGGAGCCCGGGCGCGGCTCCGGGTCGGAAACACCATCCGGGTCGGGGTCAGTCCCAGCGATCGTCCCGTACCTGGACCCTGCCCTCGCGCACCCGCACCGGAAGCGTGGGAACCGGCTCGTAGGCGGGAGGAGTGAGCGCCTCTCCCGTGCGGATGTCGAAGCGCGCCGCGTGCCGGGGGCAGACGATCTCGTCTCCTTCGATGCAGCCGCCGGTGAGCTGCCCGTAGTCGTGGGTGCAGACGTCCTCGATGGCGAAGTACTCGCCCTCGAGGTTGAACACCGCCACCGGCACGTCGTCGACGTCCACGAGCCGGTGCTCACCCGGGGGAAAGGACTCGACGCCGTCGACGTCGACCCACTCGGTCACAGCTCGCGATCCGCAGTCAGAGGAGACCGAGCTCGAGCTTGATCTCGTCGCTCAGCATGTCGGGAGTCCACGGAGGGTCCCAGACCAGCTCCACCCGCGCCTCGCTCACCCCCTCCACCTCGCCCACCCGCGACTCCACCCAGCCGGGAAACATGTCGGCGACGGGGCATCCGGGCGCGGTCAGGGTCATCTGGATGTCGACGCCGAGGTGTTCGTCGATCGAGATCCCGTAGATGAGGTTGAGGTCGTAGATGTTGACCGGGATCTCCGGGTCGTAGATTTCGCGCAGGGTATCGACGATGCGGCTTCGGAGCCCCGCTTCATCGGCGGGGGGCGCTTCCGGTGAGGCGTTGAGCCACTCGGTGAGCTTCGAGATCGATTCGGGATCGTTTGGCATGGCGTGAAGGGACTCCCGGTGGGCGGGCCCGAGGCGGCCATTATGCATCACGAAGCGCGGCGCCGGTGCGACGGATCCGGAGCGCTCCGGGGCTCTTCAGAAGTCGGTTTGATGGCTCGAGCCCCGAGTTTCGGGATTCGTTGACCAAAATGGATTCCCGCTCTCCGACTTCGATCAGGAAGCGGGAATCCATCGCCTGATTCCGGTACTTTGAACCCGAACCTCGATTTCTCGAGAGCCCTGCGGAGCGCTCCACGCCTGAAGGGGCCGGCGGCATCGCCGCCCCCTTCAGGCGAAGATCTCCCTTACCTTGCCCACCGCCCGCACCAGCGCGTCCGCGTCCTCGCGGGTGTTGTAGAGGGCGAAGGTGGCGCGCGCGGTGGCGGGCACCCCGAGGCGTTCCATCAGCGGCATCGCGCAGTGGTGGCCGGCCCGGATCGCCACCCCCTGGCGGTCGACGAGGGTGCCGATGTCGTGAGGGTGCACGCCGTCGAGCACGAAGGAGAGCACCCCGCTCTTGCGGGCGGCGGTGCCGACGAGGCGCACTCCCGGGATCGCCCCCAGCGCCGTGGTGGCGTACTCGAGCAGTGCGTCTTCATGGGCCGAGACCGCCTCGGGATCGCGGGCAGCCAAGTACTCGAGCGCCGCCTTGAGTCCGATCGCGCCCGCGATGTGGGGAGTGCCTGCTTCGAACTTGTGGGGCAGGTCGTTCCAGGTGGTCCCTTCCTCGAAGCTCACGCGGCGGATCATCTCTCCTCCGCTCTGGTAAGGGGTCATCGCCTCCAGGAGCTCCGTCCTGCCGATCAGGGCGCCGATCCCGGTCGGAGCGTAGACCTTGTGGCCGGAAAAGGCGTAGAAGTCGCAGTCGAGGTCCTGCACGTCCACGCGGAGGTGCGGGGCGGCCTGGGCGCCGTCCACCACCACCTTGGCGCCGACCGCGTGTGCGTCTGCGCACATCTCCTTGACGGGGTTGACGGTGCCGAGCGCATTGGACAGGTGGACGATGGAAACGATACGGGTGCGTTCCCCGAGCAGAGTCCGGTAGGCATCGAGATCGAGCTCTCCCGCATCGCTTATCGGAATCACTCTCAGTCGGGCTCCACTCTCCTCGCACAGGATCTGCCACGGCACGATGTTGGAATGGTGCTCCATGTGGGAGACGAGGATCTCGTCGCCTTCCCGCAGGCGCGGGCGCACGTAGCTCTGCGCCACGAGGTTGATCGCCTCGGTGGTGCCGCGCACGAACACCACCGAACGGCGATCGGCGGCGTTGACGAAGCGTGCGACCTCGTCGCGGGCGGCCTCGTAGTCCCGGGTCGCCCGTTCGCTCAGTGCGTGCACCCCGCGGTGCACGTTCGAGTTGTCGCAGGCGTAGTAGTGCTGCAACGCCTCGATCACGGCCTTGGGTTTCTGACTGGTGGCGCCGTTGTCGAGGTAGACCAGGGGGTGGCCGTGCACCTCCTGGTGCAGGGCGGGGAAGTCCCGGCGACACGCGTGAACGTCGTACAGGTTGCGGCCGCTTCGCTCTTCGGGCGGGGAGCTGCTCATGACGCGCTGTCTCCCGGTGCGTCGATGTCGCGGAAGAGCGGGGCATGGGGCATTCTGCCCGCGACATCGCGGGTGAGTGATTCCCGCAGCCACGGAATGGACACCGGTTCCAGAATCTCCCTCAGGAATCCGAGAGCGAGAAGCGCGCGTGCGCTCGTCTCGTCGATGCCCCGGGACCGAAGATAGAACAGCATCGACTCGTCGATCTGCCCCACCGTCGCCCCGTGGGAACACTTCACGTCGTCGGCGTGGATCTCGAGCTGGGGTTTGGTGTCGATTTCCACGTGGGGGGAGAGCAGCAGGTTGGCATTGGCTTGGTGGGCATCGGACTTCCGGGCGTCGGGATGCACGTGGACCCGGCCGTTGAAGACCCCCCGTGCCCGGCCGTCCAGCACCCCCTTGTACACCTCGTTGCTCGTGCAGTGCGGCTCGAGGTGATCGACCCGGGTGTGGAAGTCCATGTGCTGGCGCCCGTCGGCGAGATAGAGGCCGTACAGATCGCAACGCGCCTGCGGCGCACCCAGCGCCACGTTGATGTCCTGACGAAAGAGCCGTCCTCCGAGCGAGGTAAGGTGAGAGGTGAAATGGCTCTCGTGTCCCTGGTGCACCTCGATGCTCGCGACATGAAACGCCGCATCGCCTTCCCCCTGTACCTTGTAGTGTTCGACGCAGGCGCCCGCCTTCAGCACCACCTCGCTCACCGCGTTGCTGAAGCAGCGCACGCCGCTCCGGGCCCCGACGTAGTGCTCCACCACGCGCGCGCGGCTCGCCACCTCCGCGACGATGAGCACCCGGGGATGGGACACGATGTCGGGCTCGCGGCCGGTGGAGAGGAAGACGAGGTGGACGGGATGCCGGGTGGACGCGCGGCGTTGGAGGTGCAGGTACACGCCGTCCTCCACGAATGCGGTGTTGAGAGCGGCGAAAGCGAAATCACCGCGGTCCGCGTAGCGTCCGAGGTGGGTCTCGAGGGCTTCGGGGGGGCGTTCGAGGGCCTCGCGAAGACTCGTCACGACGACCCCTTCGCCCGGATCCTCGAAGACGGAGTGTGGGCGGGAGAGCCGGCCGTCCACGAACACCAGGCGGCAGCAGCCGGACGGAGTCCGGCCCGCGCAGCCTTCGACCTCGGGGATGCCGGTCTCGTCTCCGGCGTGCGTGGCGGCGCGGAAGGGCTGCCTCTCGATCGGCCCGACCCGGGTGTACTTCCAGTCCTCGTCGCGGGGGCCCGGGAATCCGAGCTTCCCGAAGCGCGCGATCGCCGCCTCTCTCACCTGCTGCAGCCAGCGCCGGTCCCGGCCGGGCAGCGCGTCGCGCCGTTCCCGGAAGCTCTCGAGGTAGTGGGCGACGGCCGGGGAGATGCTCATGAGAGGGTGGCTTCCTCGCTCATGCCGGCATAGCCGAATTCCTCGAGGTGCAGGGCCAGATCGCGGTCGCCCGACTTGACGATGCGCCCGTCGTTGAGCACGTGGACGAAATCGGGCGCGACGTGCGTGAGCAGGCGCTGGTAGTGGGTGACGAGAACGATCGCGCGCTCGCTCGAACGCAGGGTGTTGACCCCGCTCGCCACGTCGCGCAGGGCGTCGATGTCGAGTCCCGAGTCGGTCTCGTCGAGGATCGCGAGGCGTGGCTCGAGCACCGCCATCTGGAAGATCTCGTTACGTTTCTTCTCTCCTCCGGAGAAGCCGACGTTGACCGGGCGCTTGAGCAGCGACTGGTCCATGTGCAGGACCCGCAGGCGCTCCCGGACCAGCTTCATGAAGTCCATCGCGGAGATCTCTTCCTCACCCCGGTGCTTGCGCATGGCGTTGAGCGCGGCTCGGAGAAAATAGGTGTTGTTGACCCCCGGTATCTCCACCGGATACTGGAAGGCGAGGAAGACGCCTTCGCGGGCCCGCTCCTCGGCGGCGAGCTCGAGCAGATCCCGGCCTTCGTAGAGGACCCGCCCCCGCATCACCTCGTAGCCCTCCCGCCCGGCGAGGACGTGGGCGAGGGTGCTCTTTCCCGAACCGTTCGGTCCCATGATGGCGTGGACCTCGCCCGCCGCCACTTCGAGGTCGAGGCCCTCGAGAATGTCCCTCCCTTCCACCCGGACGTGGAGGTCTTCGATCCGGAGCATCGGAACGGGTCTCATCCGACCGCCCCTTCGAGGCTCACTTCGAGCAGCTTCTGCGCCTCGACCGCGAACTCCATCGGCAGCTCCCTGAACACCTCCTTGCAGAAGCCGTTGACGATGAGCGACACCGCGTCTTCCGCCGACATTCCCCGGCTCAGGCAATAGAAGAGCTGGTCCTCGCTGATCTTCGAGGTGGTAGCCTCGTGCTCCACGGTGGCGGTGGGGTTCTTCACTTCCATGTAGGGGAAGGTGTGCGCCCCGCAGCGCTCGCCCATGAGCAGGGAGTCGCACTGGGTGTGGTTGCGGGCGCCCCTGGCTCCCTTCTCGATGCGCACCAGTCCGCGGTAGGAGTTCTGCCCGCGGCCCGCGGATATGCCCTTCGAGACGATGGTGCTGCGGGTGTTCTCCCCGATGTGCACCATCTTGGTGCCGGTATCGGCCTGCTGGCGGAGGTTCGCGAGCGCCACCGAATAGAACTCGCCGATCGAGTTCCGGCCCCGGAGCACGCAGCTCGGGTACTTCCAGGTGATGGCGGAGCCGGTCTCGACCTGGGTCCAGGAGATCTTGGAGTCGTCCCCGCGGCACTCGCCGCGCTTGGTCACGAAGTTGTAGATGCCGCCCCGGCCTTCCTCGTCCCCCGGGTACCAGTTCTGCACCGTCGAGTACTT
>CAYFYD010000066.1:0-13344 GCA_964347195.1 uncultured Ectothiorhodospiraceae bacterium | reverse complement strand
GCCGCCAGCGGGGCGTCGGTCGCGAAGTCCCGGCCCGCCAGCAGCTGTCGGTCCCGTCATTCCCGCGAAAGCGGGAATCCATTCCGGTCCACGAATCCCACGACTCGGGTTCCGAGGTCGCCATGACGGCTCGCTCACCTCGGACCCGGCCAGGACCGCCACTGTGCAACGGGCACTGACGCCCCCTCGAGCAAGACGGGCACCGCCACTGATGCCCGGACGAGCGCGAAACTTCGGCTCCTCATGGCGACGAAGTTGAAGGGTCCGACGGCGCGGTGCTACGGTGGAGCCGCCTGCAACATGAGGGAGGACATCATGCGGACACACACAACGGACGGAGATCGAAGGGATACCCTGCGTCGAGTCACCGTCTCGGCCGGCCGAATCACGTTGACGGCGCTTCTGGGAGTCACCCTGTTCGCCGGCGCCGTCGCAGCGGAGAGCGTGCTTCGACTCTCGCATGGACTGGGCCGGGGAGGCGCCGAGGATCTGGATCCGCACGGCATCAACGCGCTCTCCACCATGACCGTGCTCCTGCAGGAGCGGTTGACCCGGACCGACGAAAGCGGCGCCGCGGCGCCCTACCTGGCGACCTCGTGGCGCATCGCCGACGACGGTCTGGCCCTGACCATGGAGCTGCGCAAAGGCGTCAAGTTCCATGACGGCTCGGACTTCGATGCCGCCGACGTCGTCTACACCATCAATCGCGTCCTGGATCCGGAGGTCGATTCTCCGAACCGGTCGACCATCAAGTCGGTCGACAGCATCGAAGCGCTCGGGAGCCACACGGTGCGCTTCAACCTGAACCAGCCCGACGCGGATCTGCCCATCGCCCTGACGGAATGGAAGATGATGATGATTCCGGAAGCTTCGGGCGACACCATCGCCGAGACCGGAATCGGGACCGGCCCCTTCCGTTTGGTCAGAATGGACCCCGAAGGGACCTCCGAAGTGGTCGCCAACGAGGACTACTGGGGTCAGCGGGCCGGCGTCGACCGTATCGAGGTCATTGCGATCCCCGACAGCGAGGCGCGGATCCAGGCGCTGCTGACCGGGCAGATCGACTACATCGAGGCGTTGACCGCGCAGCACAAGCCGCTCTTCGAGAACAATCCCAAGTTCGAGACCATGACGATCCCGACCGGCGAGTGGAAGGGCATCATCTTCCGGGTGGACAGAGAGCCGTTCACCGACCCGAGGGTCCGCAAGGCGGTGCGGATTGCCGTCGATCGGCAGGAGATGTCCGATCTGGTCGCCGGCCCCGGCGGCGGCACGGTCGTCTGTGACCATCCGGTCTGGGCGGGTGACTCGTATCAAGCCGAGATGGCTTGCCCGCGAGACATTGCCGAGGCGAAGCGCTTGCTCGCCGAGGCCGGTTATCCGGACGGGATCGAGTTCGATCTGCACACCAGCGACAAGGACCCGCACTGGTCCACGATGGCCGAGGTGTACCAGGAACAGGTGGCTGACGCCGGCATCGCGGTGAATATCGTCATGGCGCCCGCCGACGGTTACTGGACGGACGTCTACAAGGTCGAGCCGGTCTACCAGACCTGGTGGTGGCAGCGCTCCGCGGGCGTGATCCTCAACCTCGGGTGGCGCAGCGACTCGTCGTGGAACGAGAACTACTGGAACAGCGCCGAGTTCGACGCCAATCTCGACGCAGCGGCCAGGGAAGCGGATTTCGAGAAGCGCAAGGCGCTCTACGGCGCGCTCCAGCGGGCGTTGTACGAAGAGGGAGGCTCGCTCATTCCCTTCCACTTCAACATCACCCGGGCCTACGCCGAGAGCGTCGATGGCTTCCAGCCGATCGAAGAAGCCAGCCTGCGCTGGGAGTTGAGCACCAACAGCGAGTAGCGACCGCGTCCGCCGCATGCCGGGCGGGCGGCGGCAGGTTCCTGATCCTGCCGCCGCCCCTCGGGACTCCCGGATCGAGCGGCACTTCCCCGCCCTTCTCCGGCGGGCAGCGCTCCGCCGGAGCAGCCGGGTTCCGCCCGCAACGGACCCGGCTTTGGCAGCATGTCGAGCACGTCGTCCACGACTTGCTCGACCCCGCGCTCCGGGACCACGCTCATCGGAGCGTTTCCGTTTTTTCGACGACGTGCCGTCGATGAGAAGTGCCGGCACACCCCCGGTGCCGGAAGCGGCGCTCGAAGCGCTGCATTTCTCCCCGTGCCGCTCAGGTCTCGCTTCGGGTGCGCCAGCGGTACCACCACAGCCGCGCAGCGACCCCGAGTCCGAGGAAGGGCTCGGGCGGCAGGCGCCGGGGACCGGAGAGGGCCTGGACGTCACGCATCAGATCGGACTCCGAGCCCATGGCGAGCTCGGCGAGGAGCTTGCCCGAGATGGTGCCGCGGGACAGGCCGACCCCGGCATAGCCCAGGGAGGCGAAGACGCCGTGCTCGAGCCGGCCGAAGACGGACGCCCAGTTCCGGGTCATGCAGAAGACGCCGGCCCAGGTGTGCTCGAGCTCCAGCCGACCGAGCATGGGGAAGCGCTTGCGCAGTCCCTCGACGTGCATCGCGAGAAGGCGGCTCCGCAGACCGTCGTTCAGACGGAAGTCGCCCCGATACCAGGTGCCGAGACGAAAGAGCATCCGGTTGGAGCGCGTGCGCCGCACCGTCGCGCTCCCGGTGATCCCCCACTCGGGGGCGCCGGTCATCGCGGCCCGCTCGTCATCCGTGAGCTCCCGCGAGAGGCTCGCGCAGGCGATCATCGGGAACACCTCGCGCTCGAGCATCCCCAGCCTGGTGACGAAGGCATTGGTGGTGAGCAGCACCTTCGATGCGCGGAGCGAGCCCTGTGCGCACTCGATCCGCACCGGCGATCCCGGCTCGACCCGCGTGACCGGCGACTCCTCGCAGACCTCGACGTTGTCGGGCAGGGTTTCCCCGAGACCACGGCACAGCGCCGCCGGGTTCACCAGCACGGTGCGGGGAGTGAACACCGCAGCGTGATAGCGGTGCGTCCCCACCACGTCCGCGAGAGCCTGGCCCTCGACCCACTCGTACTCCTCGTCCACCGCGTCGAGCATCCGGCAGGTGGCCCGGAGCTTCTCGACCCGTCTGCGGTCGACGACCGCGGTCAGATGCCCCCGCGGCGACCACTCGCATTCGATCGCCTGCTCGCGCACGTGGCCTGCGAGCTCGGCGAGCCCGGCGATCACCAGCCGCGAGACACGCCGATTGGCGCCGGTGTCGAAGGCCTCGGTGAGGTGCGGGGTGTCGATGATGAAGCCGGCGTTGCGTCCCGAGGCACCGTATCCGACCCGGTACTGCTCGAGCAGGACGATGCGCGCCTCGGGCGCGAGCTCGGCCAGTCGGCGGGCGGCGGCGAGCCCGGTGACGCCGGCGCCGACCACCACCCAGTCGGCGACCTGCCGGCCCCGGAGGCGCTTCGCCGGTGCGGGCGGCGGCAGTATCGCGTACCACCCCGGGGCCTGGCGCATGTCGGTGAGAAGAGGATCCCGGCCGCTCATGATGCGCGCCCGCGCACGGCTTCGAGCCCGAAGGGCGCTACACGGACCGGGGTCACGCGACGGCCTGCCATGCGGCGGGCCGGCCCGGAGCATCGGTGCGCGCGGGCACGAGCGACGACGGACTGCCGGTCCGCGTGCAGGTGGTCGCGCGCGCCCGGCGCGAGGACGCCGCCTTCACCCTCGCGCGCGGAATCGCATCCGCCCTCGGCGGCTACCGCCCCCCGCCGGCCCTGGTGCAGGAAGGGCTCTCGCGGAGAGCGCGCTCCGACCGGCCGAACGCAATGCAGCCCCTCGCGCAATGGGCATTCACGCATCTCCCGCTTTGCCTCTGAACCTTCTCCACCCACGCTCGCGCAAGTGAATCACGCCGTTGGGCATGAACAGGATCGCGAGCACGACGCAGACACCGAGCGCGAGCAGACGAAGCTGACCGGTGTCGCGCAAAATTTCGTTGCCCACGGTGATGATGAACGCCCCGAGGATAACCCCGGGAAAGCGACCCATTCCACCGACGGAGAGCATCAGCATCACCATGAGGAACAGCTCGTTGCCCAGGATCTTCGGCGTCACCACGCCCAGGTACTGGCCGTACAGTCCCCCTGCGACGCCCGTGATGAGGGCCGAGACGGTGAAGGCGAGCAGCTTGTACTTGTAGTCGTTGACGCCCAGGGACTTCGCAAACTCCTCCGAGTCTCTCAGCATGATGAATGCTTTTCCCAGCCGACCCGGAACTATCACGAAGTAGACCGTGTACGCGGCAAGCGCGGCGACGGTGAGAGTCAGGAAGTACCAGGGGACTTTGTCGAGTGTGGACAGAGTCCTGCCGAACAGCTCCATCGGTGGGATCCCCATCAAGCCGGTTGAACCGCCGGTACCGAGGGTGCGTCCCTGAATCAGGACTGGCGGCAGGGCGAGATGGACCGCGAACGTGAACAAGGCGACGTACTCGCCGCGCAGCCGCAGACAGGGCAGCCCGATCAGCAGGCCAATCAGACCGACCGATAGACCACCCAGCACCAGCGCCGCCACGGGGGGCACTCCCAGATTGATCGAGAGCATTCCCGTGGCGTAAGCACCCGCCGCAAAGAACACGAGCTGAGCGAAGCTGAAGATCCCGACGTATCCAAGCAGCAGATCCCAACCCACGACCACGATGATCCAGATGAAGAACAGGATCAGGGTGTGATAGAGGTAGCTCTCGCGGAGGATGAATCCGAGACCGGCGAAGACGGCGACTCCCACCCAGAACTGGAGCTGATCGTTCATCCGATATCGCGTCCTATCTCCCCCAGACGCCGAGCAGGCCCTGCGGGCGGAACATCAGCACCACGAGGAGCGTCAGCAGCCACACCGGCATTGTCCACGTGGCGCCGATCTCGAAGATTACGAATGCCTCGACGATACCCAGGATGAACGCGGAGTACAGGACCCCGCGCGTGCTGCCCAAGCCGCCGAAGACCACGATGACGAATGCCTTGAGGAAGGGCCCCCAGCCCCCCAGTGGGGAGATGAGATAGAGCGGCGCGAGCATCACGCCCGCGATCCCCGCCAGAACCACCGAAAGCCCGAATGTGTAGCTGAACACCTTGTTCACATCGATGCCTACCATCGATGCGCCCTCCATGTCCTGGGACACCGCGCGCATGGCGTTGCCCATCCGGGTCCGGTGGAGGAACAGCTCGAGGGAGACGACGATGATCACCGCCGCGAACAACACCAGGATGGTCTGAAAGGAAAACACGAGCCCGTAGACGGCGATACTCCCCTCGAAAAAGGGCGGCAGGAGTTTGTTCTCGGGTCCGAACACGATGAGGTTCAGGTTGTCTATCATGAACGCAAGCCCGAGGGTGACCATCATCGTGGTCATCTTCCAGTTGCTCCACCACCGAAGCGGCCGGATGATCGCGCGCTCGAAGACCATGCCCAGCAGGAAGAGGGCCGGGATCAGGATGACGAGCGTCAACCCGTAGTTGAGCTCGAAGTAGCCGACAGACAGCACCCAGGCGAAGTAGGCGCCCACCATGAAGAAGGATCCGTGGGCGAAGTTGAGCACCCTGGCAGTGCCGTAGACGAGCGAAAGGCCCATGGCCAGCACGCAGTAGACGGCCCCTTGGGCGACGCCGCTTATCAGCACTTCGATGTATGGCATGCCGCCCGCGCGCCCGAGGCGCCGTCCAACTCGACTTCCCCGACGATCTCCCCCTCCTCGAGTCGATATACCCGACCGATGACTTGCCGGAGCTGCGCCAGATTCTGCTCCACCAGAAGAAGGGTGATGCCCATCCCGTTCACTTGGCGGATGGTCCGGAGCATGTCGTCGACCAGGGTTGGGGCGAGGCCGAAGGAAGGCTCGTCGATCGCCATGAACCGGGCCGCCGACATGAGTCCACGACCCAGGGCGAGCATCTGGGCCTCGCCACCGCTCAGGGTTCTGGTCATCTGACGCCTGCGTTCACGAAGCCTCGGGTACAGGTCGAATACCAGCGCGAGGTTGGTGTGCTTCGCCTTCTGCGCTCGGGGCAGGTAGGCGCCGAGGAGGAGGTTCTCCTCCACCGTCATGTCCGGGAACAGGCGGCGGTCCTCGGCCACGTAGACCATGCCTCGCCGTACCCGGGCCGGCGTTCCGAGCGGGTTGACTTCCTCACCGTCGAAGCGGATGACCCCGGACCGCACCGGGACCAGACCGCAGATGGCCTTCAGCAGAGTGCTCTTGCCGTGGCCGTTGGCGCCGACCAGGCCCACTGCTTCGCCGGACTCGACGTTCAGGGAAACCGAGTGCAGGACATGGGAGTCATCGTAGAAGACGTCGATGCTTTCCACCTCAAGCATCGAACTCCGTCCCGAGATACACGTCGACGACCTGCGCATCCCTGACCACTACTCTCGGCACGTCGAGACAGATGCAGCTTCCGAAATGGATCACCATCAGTCGATCCGAGAGCTGCGACAGGGCACGGACCTTGTGCTCGACCACCACGAAGGTTACCGCCATCTCGTTGCGCAACCTCAGGAGAAGGTCCATCGACATCCCGGTCTCCTCCTTGTTCAGGCCGGCCAGAGGTTCGTCCATGAACACGATCTTCGGCCGCGTGGCCAGCACCGCCGCGAGCATGAGCATCTTGCGGGCCATCAGGCTGACCCGGCCGGCCGGCTCACCTCGATGCTTCGCGAGGCCGCAGGCGTCCATGAGAAAGCGGACGAGATCATCGCTCGCGTTGCTTCCCCCGAAGATCCGGCCGGCGTTGACGTTCTCCTCGACCGTCATCGAGGAGAACACTTGGGGTATCTGGAACGTCCGTCCCAAGCCCCGGCGACACATCCGATAGGGAGAAAGCCCCGAGACGCGCTCTCCTTCGAAGATGATTTCCCCGGACGTGGGCGCGAGAGCGCCGCCGCAGACATTCAGGAGGGTACTCTTTCCGGCACCGTTCGGCCCCGCTATCCCCAGGATCTCGCCTCTTCGCACATCGAAGCTGAGGTAGTTCAGAGCGGCCAGGGCTCCGAATCGTTTGACCACTCGTCTGGCCGCAAAGAAGGCAGCTCCGGACGCCGTCTCCTCACCCTCGGCGTTGCCGGCAGACGCATGGCCGGCCCGGGTTCCGGTGGAAACGGACATCCCAGGTCCTCGGGAGCGCTACTTCATCCAGGGGGGCCGGATGAAACCGGTGACCATCTCGCTGCCGATCATGACTTGTTCGATTCGGGAATCCTGAACCTGGAGAAGATGAGCGGGCACGGTGTCATCGGCGGCATGCACGAAGTGCTCGTCGTTGAAGCGGAAGGTACCGGTGATGCCCTCGTATGGCGTCCCCAGCAGACCCTTCTTGATGGTGTCGAGATCCTTCACGGAGCCGGCCTGCCGCACGCTGGCGACCCACATCATCAGCTCGTCGTAGATCTGGGCCGCGATCGAGAAGGGTGGCTCCTCTGCGTACATCTCCTCCCAGGCCGCCTTGAACGCGTCGCCCCTGGCGCTCGGACGGTGGGCGGACAGAGTCATGCCGAGCACCCCGTCCGCCTTGCCGCGGCGGACGATCTCGCCGAAGGCCGGCACGCTGACGGTGTATCCGGCGAAAACGAGGGTGTTGGGGAGCGGGTTGGTCTGGAACTGGTCTATGAACGTGTTGACCACCGCCGGGTCCAGCACCTCGAAGTAGATGAGCGACGGATCGGCATCCCGCAGCTTGCTGATGATCCCGCTCCACTGTTTGGTCTCATAGGACACTTCTTCATTCATCACGACCTGCCAACCCTGCGCTTCGGCGGCTTTGCGGGCACCCCCGGTATTGTTGAGCTCCCAATCGTAGGGTCCGTGGATAACGGCGAGCTTCCGGTTCGGATACTCGTGCTCGAGCGCCATGAGCTGCTCGAAGCTGATCCTGCCGTAGTTCACGTCGAGGTCGGACCCCATGAAGATGTTGGTGCAATTCATGCGGGAACGGAGCTCGACGACGTTGGAGGTCGCGTCGTTGTGGATGTAGGGCAAATCGTAGGGGCAGAAAGCCGGGATGTCCGGCCCCATGCCACCGTAGCCATTGATGAGGACATCGACCCCTTCCTTTTCCACCAGACTGGTAGCGGCGGCCTGCAGCTTGTCCGGCGTCAGATCGCCGATATCGAAGACGTACAGCTCCAGCCTCTCTCCGAGCAGACCGCCGCCGGCGTTGAGCTCTTCAATGGCGAGCTTCAGTCCCTTCTCCATCGCGACGCCGTCGCTGGAGAAGGGACCCGTGAGCGGGATGGGTGCTCCGATTCGCACGGTCTCCGCTTCCGTGCCGGAAGTCGCGGCCAACGCCCCGAGGGCAATCGAGCCGGCGAGTGCGAGGGATCGGGCGTTTTTCCATTCCGTTCTGTCGTTCATTTCTCCTTCCTCCCGTTGTTGCGGTGTCGGTGGCTGCGACCGGTTGTCCGGCCTCCTGATCCCGGGTCGGCGTCCCCGCGTTGGCGCACCCGGACTCCGCTCCATGCTCCGGGTGGGGGCCGGCCCTACCAGAATACGTGCGGGACGGGGGTTATCTCCTCCACCCCGGTCCCGGTGATGATGAAGTTGGTCTCGAAGGCGGCCGTTTCGAGCCCCTCGCCGGTGAAGAAGCCTTCGACGCTGGCGACCATGTTCTCCTCGAAAACATCCTCGTCGCCACACAGGCGGGGCTCGATGTAGGGAGCTTCCCACATGCAGCCGTTGCTGTGGCCGTAGTAGGGCCAGCTCGTCTTCAACGCCTCGGAATAGTAGCCCGTCTCCTTCGACAGCTCGTCGCCCAGCTCCCCCACGCTCTTGACCCTGACGCCGGGTCGGATGGCGTCCATCAGGCGGTGCATGACTCCGACCAGACTCTCCACCAAGTGCTTCTGCCGCGCGTTCGGCTTGCCTCCGCAGACTGCCGTTCTCCCCGGATCGAGCCAGTATCCCTTGAGGATGGGCCCATAGATGAACCCGTGCACGATGTCGCCGTTGGTCGGGGCGGTGGTCGAGAAGCCGGTCAGGGGGTCGCTTTCCAGGTATTGACTGGTGTCGCCATGGGAGATGGCGATGCGGTGCCACGCCCCGCCGCCCTCCAGGAGGATCGATCCTGCGGCGGCCGCGGCGGCGGCTTCCGTCCTGCCGCCGATCAGGGCCTCCATCATCTTCGAGTGGGCGCGCGTGACCAGCTCACCCGCCTCCCGGAAGAGGGCGAGTTCGCGGGGACTCTTGACCCGGCGCACGTCGCGAACGAGATCGTCTTCGGGCGTCCATTCGATGTCCGGCGTCCGAGCCTTGAGCTGCTCCCAGTACTTCATGGGCAGGCAGTCAGTGTTGACCATCGCCACACGCCCTGAAACGCTCCTCGCTCGCAACGCATCGACGACGCCGCGGATCGGGTCGTAAAGGCCCTGGAAGCGGTCCGTGGCGATCGTCGCGTAGCGCGGCTCGGACTCGTCGGTGATGAGCTCCGGAGTCTCGCCGGCGCTCAGGATTACCGCGCAATAGGAGCGAGCGTTCCAGAGCGCCGTATCGGGCTCCTGTCCCGAGTGGGTCGAGAAGAAGTTCGTGAGATAGAGGACATCGCCGGCCCGCTCGTACACTCCCGAGGTCTTGCCCCAGACCACAGCCGTCTCGTGGCCGACGGCCTTCATGCGATCGTAGACCCGCTCCCAGCGGGCCTCGTACTCCTCGAGGGGGAAGGGCCGGAATCTGCTCTCCTCGCCGAGCACCGATCTTCGATGCTTCGCAGTGGACAGGAAAGGAAGCGGGGCGCGCGCTCGAGCCGGAGGTTTCTTCATGAGGGTGCTCGCTCTCGTTGCCGAAGGGGGATCGTCGACGCACGATCATCTCCAGGCGCTTCGTGGCAATCAATCCTGACGCCAATCACCCTGTCTCCACTCGCGCTACGGCCGTGGACCGGCAATCCGTCCAACGACACGTGTGGCCGCGTCGTGGATTGGATGGCGCTTCGCATTGCGCGCCACCGGGCACCGGCCGCGGGGCGGGGCGGGTACGTCGTTGGCCGGGGGGCGAGCGGATCGCCCCACATCGGCCATCGAGAGCGCTCCCGCTTTCTTCCGGCCCTGCATCTCGAAGGGTGGCTGCAACCCCGCACCGCTGTCACCCGGCGCGGGACTGCAGGTACGCTGAAGACCCGCTACTCCGACAAGCCCGCGAGCAGCTCGGCGAGGTAGGCTTGGCGCTCCTTCCACATCGCGGCCACCTCGTCGCGACCGAGCACCCGCAGCGGCGAGCCGCCGTCCTTCATCTTCTTCGCGACCCGGCGCTTGTTGCTGAACATCGCGGGAACCCGCTCGGCGAGAAAGGCGACGCCCTCGGGCGGCGTGCCCGCGGGCGCCATGATGCCGCGGAAGTTGACGCTGGAGTCGTCGACGTCGATGCCCTGCTCGATGAGGGTCGGCACGTCGGGCAGAAACTCGTGGCGTTCCAGGTCCGCTACCGCGAGGACCTTCAGGTTGGCCTGCGAGCGGAAGGCGTCGGACAGGTTGTTGAATCCCGCCTTCACCTGCCCCCCCATCACGTCCTTGAGCGCGCCCGCCCCGCCCTTGGGATGCGGCACGTAGGTCATGTCCGCGCCGGTCGCCCTGGCGAGCTGGAGGAAGGCGATGTGGTGGCCGACGAACCTCCCGGCGCCGTTCACGGTGAGCTTGCCGGGGTTGCCCTTGGCGAAGTCTACGAGGTCGGCGGTGCTGTCGAAGGGGCTGTCCTTCGGCACGATGAGGACGGCCGGGTCCGCGCCCCAGTTCGCGATCGGCTCCAGGTTGTCGAT
Organism: uncultured Ectothiorhodospiraceae bacterium; assembly: GCA_964347195.1. Lineage (GTDB taxonomy): Bacteria > Pseudomonadota > Gammaproteobacteria > HK1 > HK1 > JAJEAD01. Next base: position 2,613 of record CAYFYD010000066.1, on the reverse strand, counting down.
GTTGTACTTGACCTTGCCGGGAAAGGCGATGGACTGCGCGATGAAGTGCGGCACGTTGTAGGCGGCGAGCTCGTACCCGTCCGGCCGGGCCCGGGTCACGAAATCGTTCCAGCCCCGCTGGCCGCCCGCACCGGGCTTGTTGACGATGTAGATCGGCTGGCCGAGGTAGTCCTCCTGCGCCGACATCATCGTGACGATGCGCGCCTGGAAGTCGGTCGCGCCCCCCGCACCGTAGGCCACCATCACGCCGATGGGCCGGTCCGGGTACTCGGCGGCCAGGGCGAAGGGCGCCGACATCATGAGGGCCAGCGCGGGCAGCGCGGCGAGCAGTCGTGGGAAAAGCGGCAGAAGTTTCATGGGCATGCTCCTCATTGGAGATCGGTGATATGCGCCTACAGAAAGAGCTCTCTCGGCACCTGCACCTTGAGCACCACCGAGAACATCAGGTACAGCACGCCGATGACCGCAACGCTCACCACGCCGATCGGAACCGGGCGCCGGTGCGCGCTGTACAGGAAGGACACGGCAAAGAACGCGAGCAGGGCCGAGAGGTAGAAGCCGAGATCCTCGGCGACTACGAGGTAGTTGACGAAGACGATGACGCCGGGGGCGACCTTCCGGATCAGCGCCCAGGTCAGGGCCGGCTCGCCCGCGAAGCCCGAGATCGCGCGCCGCACGAGGTTCACGGCACAGAAGACGAGCATGAGGACGGAGACGAGGCGGGGGAAGGCGTAGGCGGCAGGGTCGTCGCCGGCGTGGGAGGCCACCGTCGCGACCAGCGCGAACGCGAAGGCGGCGAGGTCGCCGCCCGCCGCGCCCAGGGCGCGGACCGCACGATGCATCATGATGCCGCCTCCGGTGTGCGCTCCCGCCGCCGCGCCTTCATCTCCAGGGCCACGCTGCCCGCGACGGAGAGGACGATAAGAGACATCAGGGTGAGGTTCAATGCGCCCCCGAAGAAGTAGGGGAGCACCCCGTCGCCGGCTTGCGCGATCGTGCGCCCGTACACGAAGTTCTCCTCCGCGATCGGTCCCAGCACGATGCCGAGCACGAGCGGCCCGGCCCCGAACCCGTACTTCTCGAGCACCCACATCCCTCCGCCCAGCACCGCCATGATCAGCACGTCCGAGTAGGAGTGCTGCACGCTGTAGGTGCCGAACACCGCGAGCACGATCACCGCGGCGGCGAGGTAGTTCTCGGGCAGCAGGATCACCCGCGCCGCGAGGCGGCACAGGGCGAGGCCCAGCCCCACCATCAGGATCTGGCCGACGAGCATGGCGTCGATGAAGGTCCAGGACACCTCGGGGTAGGAGGTGAAGAGGTCGGGGCCGGGAAAGATCCCGTGGATGAGCAGGCCGCCGAGCAGCACTGCCGCGGTGGGGCTGCCCGGAACGCTCAGGGTCAGCAGGGGCACGAGCGAGGGGCCGACCATGGCGTTGTTGGCGGTCTCGGCCGCGATCAGCCCCTCGGGCTCGCCCTTTCCGTAGGTGTGGGGAGTCCGGCTGAACTTGCGGGACTGGTCGTAGGCGACCAGTCCCGCGATCTGGCCGCCCGCCCCCGGCACGAGACCGACGACCACGCCGGCGACGGAACCGATGCCGAGCGCACGCGGCGCGCGCGCCACTTGGCGCAGCGCCTGCCACAGGGAGTGGCGCTGCACGGCCGCGGCGGCGGCGGCGCCGGGAGAGCGCGCCAGCATGTCGATGACCTGGGGCACGGCGAAGAGCCCCACCAGCGCGGGGATGATGTGGACCCCGCCGTCGAGGTGGGAAGTGAACGCGAAGCGGTGCACGCCCTGCACCCCGTCGTATCCGATGGAGGAGATCCACATGCCCATGCAGCCGGCGGCGAGTCCCTTGACGACGGAGCCCGAGGCGAGCGACGCGATCACCGTCACCCCGAGCACCGCCATCCAGAAGAGGTGCGAGGGTCCGAAGCCGAGCGCCCACTGCGCGAGCACCGGGGTGAAGAAGATGAGCACGAGCACGCCGAGCACCCCGCCCACCCCCGAGGCGAGGAAGGCGAGCTGCAGCGCCTGCGCGGCGCGCCCCTGCCGCACCATGCGATGGCCGTCGAAGGTGGTCGCGATGTTGGCCGGCGCACCGGGGATCTTGAGCAGGATCGCGCTCACCGCACCGCCCGCGACGGTCGCGGTGTACACCGAGCCGAGCAGGATCAGCCCGCTGGAGGGCGTCATGTGGAAGGTGAAGGGGATGAGCAGGGCCACCGCCATGGTGGGGCTCAGACCCGGCAGCGCCCCCATGATCAGACCGCCCACCGTCCCTGCCACCAGCACCAGGAGGTGGAAGGGCTCGAACACGTTGCCCATGTAGCTCAGGAACTCGGGCAAAGGGGGATCCTCCGTCGCGATGCGCGATCCGGACCATGATAGATCAGGCCCGGCAGACTCGCGGCGATGCCCGCACGTGCGCAGGTCCATTCAGAAGTCGAGTTGCAGGGTTCGAGATACCGGAGTCAGGGGATGGATTCCCGCTTCCGCGGGAATGACGGGAAGTGGCGCGGGAAGGACGGGAAGTGGCGCGGGAAGGACGGGGAGTGGCGCGGGAAGGACGGGGAGGAACACTGTCTGCGACCCCTGCCGCGCCCGCGAAC
>CAYFYD010000065.1:0-13389 GCA_964347195.1 uncultured Ectothiorhodospiraceae bacterium | reverse complement strand
GGCGGGCCCAGGCAGCTTCTGCAGATGATCAACAGTCCGGTCGGCAAGGAGATCCAGGCCAGGGTCGAGGACGAGATCGGGCTCAAGCTGGTCTTCATCATGCCGAGCAACGGCGGTGCCCGGGCGATCGCGACCCGCAAGGTCCGGCTCGTCGTTCCGGCCGACATCGAGAACGTCAAGCAGCGGGTGAGCCTCGCGCCGCTCGACATGGTGATCAACAGCGCATGGGGCGCCAACCCGACCCCGATACCCTGGGCCGACACCTTTACCGGCTTCAGCCAGGGCATGTTCGAAGGCGTGCAGATTCCACTGCCCCACATCCACAATGTCGGCTTCGACGAGATCGCCAAGCACATCACCATGGTGAACTTCCAGTACCTGCCGCAGGTGATGTGGGTCCGGGTGGACTTCTGGAACGAGCTGCCGGCCGACATCCGGGAGGTCATGCTGGAAGTCGGAGCGGAAGCCTCGCTCTATGAGATGCGCGTCGACCAGGAGGCGCACCAGGCCTTCCGCGACGCGATCACGGAGCGCGGCGCGGAGATCATCGACCTGACGCCGGAGCAGATGGCGATGTGGCAGCAGGCCAGCGAGAGCGTCTACGAGAGCGAGGACGTGGCGAAGTACACGCCGCCGGACCTCCTCGCACGCCTCCGGGAGGCGGGCAAGCTCGAGGACTGAGCCGGCGCCCCGGTCGGTCGCCGATCCTTTGACTTCGATCTCGCCCGAGGCGGCCCCGGTCGCTTCGGGCGATGGCGGTCGCACCGGTCCCGGCATCGGGCGGGGCGCCTGAGGTGCGCGGTCGGGCCCGGCACTGGAGCGGAAGGGTCCGGACCTTCCTCTTCGTTCCGGCGATCGCCGCGGTCATCGCGTTGCTCTTCGTGAACATCGTCGACCGCTTCGTCCTCGACGGCGCGCTCGGGATCTCCTGGGTGGAGGAGCTCAGCGTGATCGTCATGATCTGGCTGGTGTTCCTCAGCGTCTTCGCCCTCGACCAGGACAACAGCCACATCAAGGTCCAGATTCTGGATCTGCCCGCCGGGCTGCAGGAGGGCCTGGAGGACCTCGCGATGGTCCTCTTCGTCGGCTTTCTGGTCTGGTCCACCTGGGCCCTGCTGCCCCGGATGTTCTCGAAGTACGCCGCGCTGGGATGGCCGATCCAGGTCGGCTACTACGCGCTTCTGGTGGGCGGCAGCGTGGCGATCCTCGCCAAGGTGGGCAAGTACGTCCGGCGGGGACTCCGCCGGTGATACTGCTTGCCGGCGGGATCGCCTTCGGCGTCCTGTTCCTGCTCGCAATCCTGGGCGTGCCGCTGGCCGCGGCGATGGGGCTCGCGGGCCTCGCCGGCATGCTGGTGGCCGACATCCCGTTGCTGGGATCGCCGATCGCCGTGATGGGCGTCCTCGGCAACTTCGCCTGGATGGCGCTGCCCCTGTTCATCATCTTCGGCGGCGTGCTTTCCGATATCGGCGTCGCCCGGGGCGTGGTGTGGTTCGGTGAGGTTGTCGGCCGCCGCGTCCGGGGCGGCACCTCCCAGGTCCTGATCGTGTCCTCGCTGTTCATGGGCGGCATGACCGGCTCGACCCTGGCCGAGGCGGGGATGCTCAGCGCCATGTTCCGGGAGGAGATGGAACGGATCGGCTACGCCCGGGGATACCTCGCGGGGCTGATCTCCTGCGCCGGGCTGATCGGCGCCCTGATCCCGCCGAGCAACGTGCTGCTGATCCTGGGCTTGGCCGGCGAGATCTCGATCCTGCGCCTGTGGATCGCGGGAATCGCACCCGGCGTCATGGTCGCGATCGGGCTCATGGTGGTCTCGGCGCTGCTGCAGAAGCGCTACGAGAACGCCCCCCCGGCCCGGCGCGAGGCGCCGCGCGAGCGTCCCGCGGTCCATTACCGGCGCGGCGCTTCGCCGGCCGCGGCGCTGGTCGGCTTGGTGATCCCGGTCTTCATCCTCGGCGGGATGCGCTTCGGGGTCTTCTCCCCGGTCGAGGCCGGCGCGGCGGGCATCGTCCTGGCCCTGGTCCTCGGCGCGACCGTCTTCCGGGCCAGCACCAGCGTGCGCAGCCTGACCGATTCCTTCAGCCGCAACCTGCTGAGCTCCATGAGCTACCTGTTCCTGGTGGCCGGCGCGGCGGTGTTCGGCGTGCTGATCGTTCGTCTCAATCTCGCCGACCTCGTGGAGCAGTTCTTCATCGCCCGCGAATTCACGCCGACGCTGTTCCTGCTCCTGAACTTCCTGGTCTTCTTCGTGATGGGCTTCTTCATCGAGGCGGTCCCGATCATGTTGATCTTCGTCCCGCTGATGCTGCCGGCGGCGCGCAGCCTCGGGATCGATCCCATTCACTACGGGGTGACCTTCAGCATGATCATCCTGCTGGCGAACCTCACGCCGCCGGTCGGCGTCCAGACCCTGTTCGCATGCCGCCTGCTCGACACCACCGTCTTCGAGTGGTGGAGGCACGGCAAGTACTTCTTCCTCGTCATTCTGCTGACCACCTTCGTCGTCATGTTCGTGCCGGAGATCCCCTTGTGGCTGCCGGCGGTGATCATGAGCTGAGCCGGCGCCGCACCGTCCGGCGCCGCGACCGCCCGTCGACGACGGGGCCGGGATCAGGGGAGGGCGGTCCGCGGCGGGCCCGGTCCGCCGCGAGCAGCAATTCTCATTTTGCTCGTCGGGTTCCGCGGCAGGACCGGCACGACTGTCGACCTGCCCCCGATCTGCCCCGGATCGAGTCGCAAGGAGAAGACGGCTTGCGGCTCAGGGTGAAGTCAGGCGCCAAAATGAGAACTGCTGCGCCGCGAGGGTCTCAGATGCGTTTTCCGGCGCTCTCGGAGTAGCGCACCAGCGTCTTTCCGATGTGGCGCCCGGAGAGCACATCGTGCAGGGCCGCCGGCGTCTCTTCCATGCCGTCGACGATGCAGTTGTGCATCGTCAGGCGCCCGGCCCGCAGCAGCGCGCCGAGACGCTCGATCACCTGGGGGTACAGGTCCTTGTAGGCATAGCGGTTGAACGCGTGGATCGTCGCCTCCCGGGACCAGACGTGGCGCAGGTTCGCCATGTCCCGCTCCGGCGCTGCGCTGTTGTTCGCCGCGATGCGGCCGACCAGCAGGATGTCGGCCCCCCTGGCCAGCCGCTCCGACACGGCATCGGCAACCGGACCGCCGACGGTGTCGAAGAACAGATGCACGCCGTCCGGACACGTCGCGGCGAGCTCCTCGGCAAAGTCGCCGGACCGGTAATCGAGCGCGGCGTCGGCGCCCAGATGATCGCGGACGAACTCCGCCTTCTCGCCGCCGCCGGCGATCCCGACCACCCGTGCGCCGGCCAGCCTGCCCAGTTGCACCGCGTAGCTTCCGACCGCGCCGGCGGCCGAGCTGACGACCAAGGTCTCACCCGGCATCGGCCGCACCTTCTGCGAGAACGCCAGGTAGGGGGTCTGTCCCGGCGAAGACAGGGCGCTGAGCCACTCCTCCGCCGTGTAGGCCGCGGAGACGACCGACACGGTCTCGGGCCGGACGACGGCGTAGTCCTGCCAGCCCTGGCGCCCGACCACCGCCGTGCCGACCGGAAGTGCCGCGCATCGGGTGTCCACGACCCGGGCGTAGGTGTCGCAGCCGATCACCTCGCCGATGTCGAAGGGGCGAATGAAGTTCCTGAAGTCCTTGGTCCGCATGCCCTGCCACGCGGACAGCGCCGCCACCTCGATCCGGACCAGTGCCTCTCCCGGCTCGAGGTCGGGGACCGGGCACCGTTCGAGCTCGAAGTTCTCCGGACCGGCGAGATGGACCGGACGGGAGCGCAACACGAAACGGCGGTTCTCGCAGAAAGGGATGACCGGACCCGACGATGAGGTTGCGACTGCGCGGCAGCGTATCGAAAGGGGGATCGGGTTGTAAAGCGCACCCGGCGGTCGCGCGCCCGCCAAGGCTCTTCAAAAGTCGGCATAATGGCTTCAGACTCCGAGTTTCGGGATCCGTTGACCGAAATGGATTCCCGCTAATCAAGGGAATGACGAGGAGTGGCGTCCTGCACACAGCCCGCCATTCCCACGCACTTCCCGTCATTCCCGCGAAAGCGGGAATCCATCGCCTGATCCCAATGTTTCGAACCCCGAAACTCGACTTCTGAAGAGCCTTGGCGTGCCCGCCTCCGTCCTTTGCACCCCGGGCGCTTCGTGATAACTTCCACGGAGTTCGGGGGCTGGTCCGGCGGGTGGCCGCCGAACGAGTGGGCGGCGGGAGGCGAGAATGGACTATCGCGACTATCCACTCGAGGAGCTGATCCGCCAGTACAGCCCCCGGGTGGCGGTGCCCGAACACCCGGTGTGGAAGGCGCAGTGGACGCTGGCGAGCGCCTTGGCGCGCAGCGATCGCGGCGGCCGGCTGCGCGTACCCTACGGACCGACTCCGGGACAGACCCTGGACCTGTTCCCGGCCCGGGCTCCCGGCGCACCGATCAATGTCTTCGTCCATGGCGGGTTCTGGCGCTTTCTCGACAGCTTCGATCACACCTTGGTCGCACCGGCGGTTCTGGATGCCGGCGGTGCCTCGATCCTGCTCAACTACGACCTCTGCCCCACGGTTCCCCTGAGCGAAGTGGTGCGCCAGGTCCGTGCCGCCCTGAAGTGGGTCTGGGACCATGCGGAAGAGGCCAACGGCGACCGGGAGAAGATCTTTCTCTCCGGCCATTCCGCCGGCGGGCACTTGGCCATGATGATGTGCACGGGCGACTTCCACCGCGATCTCGGGCTGCCGGAGGACGCGGTGAAGGGCGCGACCATCGTGAGCGCGATGCTGGACCTGGAGCCCATCCTGCTGGTTCCGGGGTCCGAGGAGCTCTCCGTGACGGCGGAGACGGTGCGGGAGCTGAGCCCGAGATACACACCGCCCATGCCGCACATCCCGCTGGTCCTCGCCGTCGGCGGGCTCGAGACCAGCGAGTGGATTCGTCAGACCGGGGACATGCTGGTCGTGTTGCGCGAGCGGGGCAGCCCGGTGCGCTATCTCGAGCCGGAGTTCGACCAGCACTACTCGATCCTGCTGTCGCTCGGCAATCCCCTGTCGGAGCTGTGTTGCGCCATGCTCCGGCAGATGGGTCTGCCGGCCCGGGAGCCGTACCGGTTCGGCGAAGTCCGCTGGTGAGGATCTCCAGGCACGGCGGGCGCCGCGGGCCGGTCGATGAGGCCCGGAACGAATGCCGCGCCGAACGAGCGCCCCGGGCGCGCCGGAAGGCCCGGACGTGAGCGAGCTCATCTATGGCGGCCAGGCCGTCGTCGAGGCCCTCGTGAACGAGAGGGTTCGCCACGTGTTCGGGCTCATCGGCTCGGCGACCATGGAGGTGTTCGACGGGCTCTACGGGGCCGATTCGATCCGGTTCATCGGCGTCCACGACGAACGGACCGGGGCGCACATGGCCGACGGCTACGCGCGGGCGAGCGGTGGTCCCGGCGTGGTCCTCGCGGGACAGAACGGCCCGGGGGCGACCAATCTGCTAACCGGCCTCGCCCAGGCCTCCGCCGCCTTCTCTCCGGTCGTGGCCATCGCCGGCGCCCTGTCGTCCGCGCACGTCTACCGCGATGCGTTCCAGGAAGTCGACCAGCAGGGGACCCTGGCGCCGGTCACGAAGTCGACGGTGACGGTCCCGAGCGCCCGCAGGATCCCGGACCTGTTCCAGGCCGGGTTCCGCACCGCCCTGACGCCGCGGCGGGGTCCGGTGTTGCTGAACCTGCCCCGCGACGTGCAATCGGCCAGAGCCGCCTTTCCGCCGCCGCCCGCTCCGGAAGGCTACCGCGTCCAGACGGTCCCGGCGGCGCCGGCGCGGGTGGTGCGGCAGGCCGCGCAGATGCTGCTGGACGCCGAACGACCGGTCATCGTCGCCGGCGGGGGGATCAAGAACTGCGGCGGTGCCGGGGCGGCGCTCGCCCTGGCCGAAGCGCTGGACGCGCCCGTCGCGATGTCGCCGGGTCACGGCGACGCCATCCCCTTCGGGCATCCGCTGAACGCCGGCCAGATGGGTCCGCGAGGCAACCCGGTGGCGTCCGGCCTCGTCCTCGAAGCCGATCTCATCCTCGCGCTCGGTACCCGACTCGGGTTCAACTCCACCTTCTATTCCTACGACAACCTCAACCGGGATGCCGCCATCGTCCAGGTGGAGATCGAGCCGACGGAGATCGGGCGCCACTTCCCGGTCGCACTGGGGATCTGGGCGGATGCGCCGACGGTCGCCGAGCAGCTCGCCGAAGCGGTGCGCGCCGCCGCCGTGGTCCGCGAGGCGTCGCAATGGACGCAGCGCTTTCAGGCCGAACGCAGGGCCTATCTCGCCCGGCGCGACGCCGAAGCGGCCATGGACGAAGCGCCGATTCAGCCTTCCGGTCTGTTCCGCGCGTTCCGCCGCGTGCTGCCGCGCAACGCGGCCATCGTGCTCGACGCCGGAACCATGACCCTCCAGGCCACGGACGCGCTCGAGTACTGGCAGCCGCCCTGCCTCTTCACGCCGCTGGACTTCGGCCTGGTCGGCTTCTCCTTCGCCTGCGGTCTCGGGGTCAAGGCCGCCCGGCCGGAGCGTCCGGTCGTCAGCTTCTCCGGAGACGGGGGGTTCGGCATGACGGTGTCGGAGCTGAGCACCGCGGTCGACCACGGTCTCGACACCGTATCGATCGTCATGAACAACGGCTGCTGGGGCGCCGAGAAGGCCTATCAGCGCGACTTCTTCGGCGAGCGTTACATCGGCGCGGACGTCGGTAGCCCGCCCTTCGACGAGCTGGCCCGGCTCTACGGTGCCGCGGGGTATCGGGTGGAACGCCTGTCGGAGGTGGAGGACGCGGTGGCCGCGGCGCTGGGCGCCGGCCGCCCGGCGGTCGTCGACATCAAGGTGGACCCGGACGCCCTCTACAGCTTCCGCCGCGACAGCTTTGCCCACCGCGCCTGAGCGCGGGAGGGGAGGCGCGGCGGCCACGTCCAGCTTGCCCGCCGCCGCGCGCAGCAGCCCGCGGCCGAATCCTTCCAGCGCCGAAGCGGCTACTCGGGGCATTGCCCGGCTCCTGCCGCCTCAGCGAGAGACCCGGAGCCGGAACACCGAGGCGGACCTCAGCCGACCCGCAGCGCCATGCCGTCGCCGTAAGGGATATCCGCCGCCCCCGACGGCTCGCCGTTCTCATCGAAAGCGATCGCGTGCACCGAGGCGATCTGGTAGCTGTAGGGGCTGCGCTTGAAGCGGTAGCCGGCGGATTCGAGCCCGCGGTACTGATAACGTGGAATCCGCGCCGTCACCAGTATGGTGTCGCTGGTCGCCGAAAATCGGGGGGCGAGCACCGCCTCCTGCGCCGTCATGCCGAAGTCGACGAAGTTCACGATGGTCTGAAGCACCCCCATTGCGATCTGCGTCCCGCCCGGCGCGCCGAGCGCGAGCAGGGGCCGGCCCCGATCGAAGAGGATCGTGGGGCACATGGAGCTGAAGCGCGACTTTCCCGGTGCAATCGAGCCGGCCCGGCCCGGCCGGGGGTCGAAGGCCGCCATGCACCCGTTGTACATGAATCCGAGTCCGGGAGTGATGACCCCCGACATCATGCCGAGGGAGTGCGACATGGTGACGATGGCGCCCCGCCCGTCCACCACGCAGAGATGGGTGGTCCCGGACGATTCGGGCAGTGCGAGCCTCTCCACGTGCCTCCTGCGCCCCTGCGAGATGAACGCCGCCTGCTCGGCCGCGTAGCTCTTGTCGACCAGCCGGTCCAGGGGCACGTCCACGAAGCGCGGATCCCCAACGTGGCGGTCCTTGTCGGAGGTGGCGATCTTCATCGCTTCGACGAGGGTGCGGATGTACTCGGGAGAGTTGTGCCCCATGGCTCTCAGGTCGAAGCACTCGAGCATGTTGAGCATTTCGATCAGCATCACGCCCCCGCCCGGCGGCCGATTGGTCGCCACGTCGAGACCCCGGTACCGGCCCCACAGAGGCTTCGTGGTCTCGGTGCGGTAGCCGGCGAGGTCCTGCTTGCGGAGGAGGCCGCCGTTGGCCCGCATATCGGCATCGATCCGGTCCGCGATGTCACCGCGGTAGAAGACCTCCGGGCCACCGGCGGCGACTTGCCGGTAGGTGTCCGCGAGGTCCGGATTCCTCACCGTCTCGCCGACCGGCAGAGGTGCGCCGCGCTCGTCGCAGTAGATGCGACGGCCATACTCGCTGAAGCCGAGGCGCTCGCTCACCCCGACCCGTCCCGGTACGTTGTCGACGCTCCGGGTCCAGTACCCATGCACCCCGGGGGTCACGACGAAGCCTTCCCTCGCGGTCCGGACTGCGGGTGCGAGCGCTTCTTCCCATGACCGCGAAGCGTAGCGTTCGTGCACTTCACCGAACGCCTCGAGCGTGCCCGGCGTGGTGATGGACTGATAGCCGAGGTCGTTCACCGCCCCCTCGAGCACGAAACCGAACCCGTCGTCGGTCTCGCCCACGATGCGGTCCTGCCACATGTCCGGCGTGGCGCCGCCGGGCGCCCGACCGTGGAAGTCCACGACTTCGTGCACCCCTCGGTGCGGCAGACAGATCTGCATGCTGCCGATGCCCGCGACGCCGCACATGAGCGGATCGACCACCGTCTGCACGAAGGCGCATGCCAGGGCGGCATCCACCGCGTTGCCCCCCGCCCTCAGCACCTCGGCCCCGGCTTCCACCGCGTCCGGCTGCAAGCTGACGATCATCGCGTCGGGCATGGTTGCTCTCTGATAATCTGCTCCGGGGACCGGCCCCGGCCAGGAGAGTCGCATGTCGTGACGGAGAAGGCCACATGCGGAGAGGCGCTCATCCGCCTGCTCGCGGAGTACGACGTGGACACCGTGTTCGGTATTCCGGGCGTGCACACGCTGGACCTCTACCGGGGCATCGCGAACAGCAATCTGCACCACGTGCAGCCGAGAAGCGAGCAGGGGGCCGGCTTCATGGCGGACGGCTACGCCCGGTCGAGCGGCCGCCCCGGGGTATGCACCCTGATCACCGGTCCGGGCGTCACCAACGCCTCGACACCGATGGGGCAGGCCTACGCGGATTCCATTCCGGTGCTCGTGGTCTCGAGCACCAACGCGACCCGGACGCTGGGGAAGGGGTGGGGGTGCCTGCACGAGATCCCCAGCCAGGAGGCGGTGACCAGGCCGCTGACCGCGCTGAGCGCCACCGCGCTCTGCCCCGACGAGGTCCCCGAGCTCATCGCTCGGGCCTTCTCGATCTTCTCCTCCTCCCGGCCCCGGCCGGTGCACATCTCGGTACCCATCGACGTTCTCGCCATGCCGGCCACGGGAGACTGGTCCGCGCGGAGCGCGGCGCCGCATGGCGCGCCTGACCCGGCCTCGATCGAGGCCGCGGCGGAAGCGCTGTGCCGGTCCGAGCGGCCCCTGATCATGATCGGCGGGGGAGCGGTGGAGACCTGCGGCGCCGGCATCGCGGAGCTCGCCGAGCTCGTCGGGGCCGGCATCGTTCCGAGCAACACGGGAAAGGGCATCGTGCCCGACTCCCACCCCCTCAACCTCGGCACCAGCATGGTGAAGGAGGCGACCCGGGCCTTCGTCGCCGAGTGCGACGTGGTGCTCGCGCTCGGCACCGAGCTCGCGGAGACGGACAGCTACATCGACCGGCTCCCGTTCAACGGAACGCTCATCCGGGTGGACATCGACGCATCGAAGATCAACGACCTCTACCCGGCGGACATCGGCATCGTGGCCGACGCCGGACAGAGCCTCGACGCGCTGCTCGGCCGGGTGAGGGTGGCGCGCCCCACCGCCCGGAGAGACACCGCGGCGCGGGTCGCGGCAACGAAGCGGCAACGCCACGCGGAGCTCGATCCCCTCGAGCGGATACACCAGTCGATGTGGGACGCGATCCGCGCGGGGCTGCCCGAAGATGCCGCGGTCTTCGCCGACATGACGCAGCTCGCCTACACGGGCTGTTTCGCGATGCCGGTGGAGCGGCCGCGCACCTGGTTCCACGCGGCCGGCTTCTGCACGCTCGGTTGCGCCCTGCCGATGGCGGTCGGCGCCAAGGTCGCGACCCCGGAGCGCCCGGTGGACGCCATCGCCGGCGACGGCGGCTTCATGTTCACGCTCGGGGAGCTCGCGGCCGCGGCGGAGCTTCGCCAGCCGCTGCCCGTCGTCATCTGGAACAACGACGGATACGCACAGATCCGCGACGGCATGGTGCGCCGGGGAATCCCTCCCGTCGGAGTCGATTCCCTGAACCCCGACTTCCGGCTCCTCGCCGAGGCTTTCGGTTGCGACGGCCTTCGCCCCCGCAGCCTCGACGAGGTCACCGCGGCCGTCGAGCGGGCGCTGAGCGCGCCGCGTCCGACCCTGATCGAAGTGCATCAGGATGCGGAGTGGCTCGCGTGACCGCCTCGGTGGTGGCATCGACCCTCGCGGAGTCGATCCTCCCCTCGGGCAGGGTCGATGGATCGTCGGGATCAGTCCTGACGCGCGTTGCGCTCATAGTCCGCGACCTCTTCGACGCGCCGGCGCATGTGCTCCGCGTCGACCGTTTCGCTCGTGACGTCATCGAGAACCGTGCTCATCGAGCCGCTCCACGTCACCGCCCGTTCGGCGGAGCTCCGGATTGTCGGCGCCACGGCGTTGCATCGATACACCATGTGAAACATGAAACGCCGGCTGGAGTTCCAATACTGCGGACCGATCGTCACCGGACCCCGGGCAGGAGCGCAGTCTCCGGAGCCGCCGGGCGTCCGTGGCGGTGTCAGTGCGACATGAGGACCGGAATCGTCATGCGGCGGAGGATGTCGCGCGTCACGCCGCCCACAATCCACTCTCGCGTCCGGGAGTGTCCGTAGGCGCCCATCACCAGGAGGTCCATCCCGATGTCGTAGACGTACGACAGAATGCTGTCGCTGACGCTGACATCGCCGGTGACGGTCTGGGCGGCTTCCGCTCGGACGCCGTGGCGGGCCAAGTGGAGCGAAATGTCCGCGCCGGGCACTTCGCCGTGGTCGCTGCCGGCCTTGTCCGGGTTCACCGCCAGGACAACGACCCGATCCGCTCGCTCCAGAATGGGCATTGCATCACTGATCGAGCGTGTCGCTTCCCGGCTCGCGTTCCAGGCGATTATGACGTTTCTGCCCGGGGGGGTGAGCGCACCGATATAGGGTATGACGAGCACCGGCCGTCCGGCGGTCAACGCAACTTCCGCCGGCATCTCGACCTGCCCGCGCTGATTCACGTCGTCCGGATCCGCCTGGCTGACGATCGTGAGGTCGGCGTAGCGTGCGCTGAGAGTGATGACGTTCTCGATACCCCCCCGGAGGCAGCGCCACTCGACGTTCACGTCGCTTCCTCTCATGCGATCCTTGAACGCCTTCTCGGCCTGCGCCGCCGTTTCACGTCCCTGCCGTTCGTGCTCCTTCAGGAAGTCCGGAGGAACATAGCGCACTCCACTGTACGAGCGTGGAATGTAGACATCCGGCATGACGTAGAGTCCGGTCAGATGCGCATCGTACTCCCGTGCGAGCCCCACCGCGACATCGAGCCGACCGGGGCTTTGCTTGCTCTCATCGACGTGTACCAGGATATCCCGAAAACTCATGACGAAGTCCTGTCGAAAGGGTGGGTTGAATGATGTCCCGATGCGCGGAGGGGCACCAGTCGGTACCGCGCTCGAGGAAGCTCTACCCGCCAATCCTACGAGATCGCCGTCTCGAGCGGGTCAATCCGGATTAACCGACTCACCTGCCCGTACTCCCCGGACGGTGGGAGCCCCGGAGCGACCCGCTCTCGAGATGGAGAAGAAAGGGGCCTCCAGCACCGCTTCCCCGATCCTGCGGAACCCGGCGTGCAAGGTCGGGACGCGCTGGAGGCCGAGGAACCGCTTCCCCGATCCTGCGGAACCCGGTCCGGTTCACGGTTGTCCCATCTCTACGGTGATTGATACCGCCTTCCCGCGGTCACTGCATACGCCAAAGAGGAGATTGGCCAACTGACCTCACCCCGCGATCACCGGAGTCCGCTCGGGACGCAGCGCATCATCGACCGCTCGAGCGGAGAGCAACTCCCGAGGATCTGCTGAGCGGTCCGACCCGGCACGGCCCCCTCGCAGCCGGCGCTTCGTCGCGGCGCTCAGAAGCGGCGCCGGTGCCGTGTACGCTGCTCCCGGTCGCGATACTCGCGTTCGTGCTCGTGCGCTACCCTCCCCGCTGCCGTAGCGGGTTCTCGCGACGGGCCATCGGCTGCGTTCCACCGCGATGCGGCTCAACGCCCCCGAAAGCGTGGCCTTCGCTTCTCCATGAACGCCCGGCGGCCTTCCACGTAGTCCTCGCTCGCGTAGCAGTCGGCCACCAGGCGCGCGCACAGGGCGAGGTCGCGCTGCTCCGGATCCTTGAGCGCCTCGCTCACGATGCGCTTGCTCGCGCGCACCGTGAGCGGCGCGTTCTCGGCGATCTGTCCCGCGTACTCTTCGACCGTGGCCTCGAGCGCCTCCGGCGCGACCACTCGATTGAGGAGCCCCAGCGCGGACGCCTCCCGGGCGTCGAAGCGCCTCGCGGTGAACATGATCTCCTTCGCGCCCGACGGCCCTGCGAGGTCCACGAGCTCCTTCAGGCCGTCGTACTCGTAGCCGAGACCGAGGCGGGCCGCGGGAATGCCGAAGCGGGAGCGGTCCGACGCGATCCGGAGATCGCATCCGAGGGCGATACCGAGGCCGCCCCCGATGCAGTAGCCGTCGATCCGGGCGATGGTCGGCTTCTCGCTGTCCCTCAGTGCGGCATAGCCGCCGGCGGCGGCGCGGTTGTAGGCCTCCAGGGTGTCCGTGCTGCGCTGGCTCTCGAACTCCGAGATGTCCGCGCCGGCGGAGAAGGCCCGACCTCCCGCGCCGCTCACCACGATCACGCGCACCTCGTCGTCGGTCTCGAACGCCCGCATCGCGGTACCGATTCCGCACCACATGGCGTAGTTGATCGCGTTGTGCTTCTCCGGCCGGTTGAAGGTGAGGGTGGCGACGCCGCCTGACACGCCGGCGATCAGGGAGTCGGGCAATGCGGTGGTCATGCTGGAGAGTCCTGCGCGGTGGTAGGAGAAGCCGGCGGCCCGGGGCGCTGGCCCCTGCGGATGCGGGAGTGTATGCGTTCTGCGCGCTCACGGCCCCGGCGGCCGGACGACGAGCGCGAGCTCGGACCATCCGTTCGACCCTGGCCGGAAGCGAATGCGGCCCGAACCTGCCTGGATCTCGACTTTCGGGGTTCGACATGCTGAATCAGGCGATGGATTCCCGCCTT
Source organism: uncultured Ectothiorhodospiraceae bacterium (assembly GCA_964347195.1). Lineage (GTDB taxonomy): Bacteria > Pseudomonadota > Gammaproteobacteria > HK1 > HK1 > JAJEAD01. The sequence goes on along the minus strand of CAYFYD010000065.1, from coordinate 130 downwards.
CGAATCCCGCCCTCCCGTCATTCCCGCGAAAGTCTGCCCTCGGCCCCGATCGAGGGCGGGAATCCATCCCATGGCCGTCATTCCCGCGAAAGCGGGAATCCATTCCGGTCAACGAATCCCGAAACTCGGG
>CAYFYD010000064.1:0-13431 GCA_964347195.1 uncultured Ectothiorhodospiraceae bacterium | reverse complement strand
GGCCTGGATCGCGGCGGGGATGAGGGAGAGCGGCAGGTAGAGCAGGAAGGCGGCTCCGGCGAGGATCAGGGTGTTCGCGATCTTCGGCGCGAGCACGTCCTTGATGGGGCGGCTCACGACCATCGTGTTGCCGAAGTCGAGGCGAACGATGCCCGCGAGCCACTGCGCGTAGCGCTGCGGCGCCGGCGTGTCGAGGTTGAGCCGGGTGCGCAGGAGCGCCTTCTGCTCCTCGGTCGCCATGCGTCCGAGGTAGCGTGTGGCCGCGTCCCCCGGGAGCGCCTCCACCATCACGAAAATGAAGAGCGAGACGAGCAAGAGCGAGACCACCGACAGCGCGGCGCGCCTTCCGATCATCCGCAGCGCGAGCACCCGTGCTTCCTTCTCATCGACCCGGCGAGGCGGTTCCGATCCCGCTCTTCACAGGTACTCGGATTTCGGGATTCGTTGGACGGATGGATTCCCGCATTCAGAGCCCCGAAGCTCGAGACAGGTACTCCCGCGGGATGGAGCCGCCCGCGGCGAGGGCGAGCGCGGCCTTGACGCCGAAGCCCTGGTGCACGACGACCTCCTCCGGCGCGATGACGGCCCCGCCCTGGCGCCCGATGATCACCGCCTCGTCGCCCACCTTCGCCCCCGGCGTCCCGCTGAGGTCCACCCGGGTGTGCTCCAGGGAGAGGGGGCCGAGGATGGCGGCACGCCGCCCGCCCACGAGCACTTCCCCGCAGTGGAGCGCGGCCATTCCGTCGCGCAGTCCGATCGGAAGCACCCCGAAGCGCATGCCCTCGCGCAAGGGAAAGGGGGCGAGATCGAGGTAGCGCGCGCGCTCGATGCGGCGGGCGTGGATGATGCGGCTGGTGAGGGAGTGGAACGCGGGCCGGAGATCGGCGTCGACGTTGAGGGGGCCGGGAGGCGTCAGTCCGAAGAGCATGTGGCCCGGGTCCACCGCGTCGAAGGCCGCGCCCGGGTCGCAGCGCAGCACCGCGCTGCTCGCCGCCATCTTGACGGGAATGGACGGACCCTCGGCCTCGATCTCCGCGCACGCCGACCGGTAGCGCGCGATCTGCCAGGCGACGTACTCCTCCGCCTTCGGGTCGCCGGGCACGTTCACGTGGGTGTACACGCCGTGCAGCTCGAGGCGGGGCAGCGCGCGCACCCGCCGCGCGAGCGCCGCCGCCCGCCCGGGCAGCACTCCGAGGCGCTCCAGCCCGACGTCGATCTTGATGAACACCCGTATCGGCCTTCCGACGTGGGCCGCGTAGAGCTCCGCCGTTTCGCGGTCGAGGATCGTCGGCATCAGGCGGTACGTCGCCACCGCCTCGACCGCGGCCCGATCCGCGAGGTTGCCCGCGTAGAGCAGCACCGGCGTCTCCATCCCGTGGTCGCGCAGCCGCACCGCGTCCGCGATGTCCGCGACCGCGATCGTGTGCGCGCCCCCCGCGACCACCGTTTCCGCCACCCGCTCGAGCCCGAACCCGTAGGCGTCCGCCTTGAGCGCGGCGACGATCCGTACCCCGGACCCGGCGATGCGCCGCACCTCGGCGAGATTGTGGGCGATGGCGCCGAGGTCGACCCGCAACAGGTTCGGCCGGCGGACGCTGATGGTTCCCATGATCCCTCTCCGACTCGGGGCAACGCCGGAAACGGCCCCTGCTCCCGGGCCGCCATACTACTCCCTGGATTCCCGACCCCGATCGGAGTCGGGGACAAGCTTGCGCGGGAATGACGGGAAACCGGCGGGGGGGGGGGGGGGGGGGGGGGGGCGGGCCCCGGCCCCCGCCCGCCCCGACCCCCCCCCGTGGGGGTGGGGGTAAATGGGTGGGGGGTTATTCCGGTCACCGGGGGGGGGGGGCGCCCGGGGGGGGCCCGCCGCGCCAGCCCGGATGGATTCCCGTCCCCGATCGGGGTCGGGGGACGGGCTTCGCGGGAGTGACGATACTCGGATCGGGGGCTACTCCCTGGAGCAGCACGCCGGTACAGGCCCCGAGCCGGGGAACGACGATACTCGAACCGGGACCATGCCCCGTTTCGGGGCCAGGCCCCCGTCATTCCCGTCGGGCCGGATCCCGCCATTCCCGTCTCCGAACCCCGCATCCCCGTCATCCCCGTCATCCCCGTAATTCCCGTAATTCCCGTCATTCCCGTCATCCCCGTCATTCCCGTCATTCCCGCGCAAGCGGGAATCCATGTGCGTCAACCGAACCCGGATGCGATGCTCCGAGGCTTCCGGGGCGCGGGCACCGCACCTGTGCTCGGTTCACGCATCGGCCCGGGGCTTCCCGCCGGGGGGAAGAAGCTGGGCGAAGAGGACCCCGGCGATGATCAGGGTGCCTCCGATCAGGTGAAACGACGTGGGCGGCTCGCCCTGGATCATGCGGATGAGGACCACGACCACGGGAGCGAGGTTGGAATAGATGGAGGCGATGGTCACGCCGACTCTGCTGATGCCCCAATGCCAGGTGAAGAGCGCGAAGGAGGCCGGTCCCGCGCCGAGGTACAGCACCCCGAGCACCGAAGGGCCATCGAGTGCGAAACGCAGCTCGGCGATGTCCAGCGCGAGCAGGACCGGAAGGGCCGCCAGCATCGTGAGCCCGCCGATCATGATCGTGATCGCACTGATGCCGAGCAGAGAGAGCGCGGACAGCCACCGTTGCGCACCGATCGAGTACCAGGTGAACATCATGACCGCCGCCAGAATGAAGAGCTCGCCGCCGCGCACTTCCTCGCTTTCCGCGACCGGGGTGCCGAGCGCGGCCACGATGCCTCCGGCTACCGCGACCGCCGCACCGAACACGACGGCGAGGCCCAGACGCGCACGGAACACCACGCGCGCCACGAACGCGGCCACGATCGGCGCCGTCGACGCGACGATTGCGGCGGAGACCGGGCCGGCATGCTTGACGCCGAGGGTCAGGCACACGGTCGAGGTCGAGATTCCCGCCGCCCCGAGGATGAGTGCCGGGCGCCACGGAACGCGCCGGAGCGGCCGCCCGCGGGTCTGCAACGCATAGACCGTCATCAGGAAGAAGGTTGCCGAGAGCAGCCGGCCGGCGGTCACGAAGTAGGGGTCCCAGCTCCGGAGCAGGGAGTCCGTGACCAGAAAGTGGGTGGCCCACACCGAGGTCCCGAGCGCGAGCATGAAGTTGCCCGCGACCTTCTGTTGCGCCGATATGTCCCCCTGGCCGGTCATCCGTTTGCGCCAGAGCCTCGATTGTCACGCTCTTCGCCGCGGTCGACCGGAACCGGCGAGGGCATGGGTGCGCGAACGAGGATTTCCAGGTCCGATCCGGGCAGAGCGTGGCCGGAAAGCGAATCCGGAAAGGCGCACGCGGCCGGGATGGTCCGAATGACGAATCCGACCGCTCCTTCGCCTCGGGGCCGGCGCGGTCCGCGTTCAGCCGTGCTCCTGATCCGCGAACGCCGACTGCTCCTGGTTCTCGAAGATAGAAGTGAATCCCTCCGACCAGTCCGGTGGAATGGGCATGTCGACCGGCTCGTGGTAGGCGTAACGGGGTGCCTCGCCGCGCAGGAGCAGGTTCGTATAGCGGGTGGGCCGGGGGAAGGGCGTGTAGCCGAAGGCGTCCGCGGCGTGGTAGCCGAGGATGAGGACCGGGCGGTTGTGCTTCGACAGGTTGCTCTCGGAGCCATGCACCAGCGCGGTGTGGATCACCGAGACGGTGCCGGCGGGTCCGGTCAGGGCCACCGCGTCGTCGAGCGGCAGCCGGGCCAGGTCCTCGTCGGATATCCGTCCGATCCAGCTCCCGTCGCGGTCGCGGTGGTCGAAGATCTCCCGGCGGTGGCTGCCCGGAAGGACCTTCAGGGGGGCCTGATCGGGGCGGACCTCCTCCAGACAGGTGATGGCCACGAAGAGGTCCAGGTTGGTGTGGGGGAAGAAGGGCACGTCCTGGTGCCAGTGGACCGGTGCCCCCCCTTCGGCCCACTTGAAGTTGATCGTCGACTCCCGGAACTTCAGGTCCGGTCCGACGAGATCGACGGCGAGGTCGGGGAGCACCGACTCGGTCGCGAACTCCCAGAACACCGGGTGGTGGTCGACGGCCTGGTTGAGGCGCAGCGGGCGCGGCCGTTCCGGGAGGTGGCCGGGCTCGAGGAAGAGCGCGTCGCTCGATTCGGTGAGTTGCCGGCTCTGCTCGACGAACTCCTCCGTGGCCGCGCGCAGGCGCTCGATCCAGCCCTTGCCGATGAAGCCCGGAAGCTGGAGGTAGCCTTCCTCGAAGTAGCGCCGGCGCTCTTCGTCATCCAGCACGGTCCCCGGTCGGGTCAGGATCTCGCGGCAACGCATCGGGCACCTCCACGTGTCGGACCGGCACTCTCACGTTCACTCATACCACGGGGAGGGTATGCTTTGGAACACGGCTCGAGCGGGAGGGATGGCCGGTGATGCGGGTGGAAGCGCTTCCGAAGAAGACAATCGAGGTGCTCGGGCGGACGATGGCCTGTGTGGACATCGGGGAAGGGGCGCCGGTGGTCTTCCAGCACGGCAATCCGACCTCCTCGTACCTGTGGCGCAACATCATGCCGGCGCTCGCGGGCCGGGCGCGCTGCATCGCGCTCGACCTGATCGGCATGGGCGACTCCGAGAAGCTGCCCGATTCCGGTCCCGGGAGCTATCGCTTCGTGGAGCACCGGCGCTACTTCGACCGGGCGCTCGAGCTGCTCGGAGCGACCGAGGGCGTGACGCTCGTCGGTCACGACTGGGGGTCGGCGCTCGCCTTCGACTGGGCCAACCGCCACCGCGACCAGGTGCGCGGCATCGCCTACATGGAGGCGCTGGTGCGCCCCCTCACCTGGGCGGAGTGGCCGGCCCCCTCGCGCAGCATCTTCCAGGGCTTTCGCTCGCCCGCCGGAGAGTCTCTGGTGCTCGAGAAGAACCTGTTCGTCGAGCGGGTGCTCCCCGGCTCGGTGCTGCGCGGCCTCGGAGAGAGCGAGATGGCGGTCTACCGCCGGCCCTTCCTTGCGCCCGGCGAGGACCGGCGCCCCACCCTGACTTGGCCACGGCAGATCCCGGTCGACGGGGAGCCCGCGGACGTGACCGCGATCGTCGCCGACTACGCCGAGTGGCTCCTCCACTGCGAGGTGCCGAAGCTCTTCGTCAACGCCGAGCCCGGTGCGATCCTCACCGGCGCCCCGCGCGAGCTCTGCCGCCGTTTCCCGAACCAGGTCGAGGTGACGGTAGCCGGCAGCCACTTCATCCAGGAGGACTCCCCGGCCGGGATCGCGACCGCGCTCGGCGACTGGTTCGACACCCTGCCCTGACGGGCTCTCCCCGAGCGGCGTCGCGTTGCGTGCCGGCAGTGCCCGCGGCGGGCGGCGTGAGATGACCTTGCCATCCAGGCGCCGGCAGCCTGCGACAACCCAAGCGCCGGCAGCCTACGACAACGGGGCGGATGTCCTACGGCTCCATGGCGCCCGAGCCTGCGGATCCGGCCCACGTTCGGTGGCCAAGCCGTGCTAGATTTCAACGCCTTGGAAAGAGCGGCGTTGTCGGATGTCTGGAGAGAAAGATCCGGTTCGCAAGCGGATGCGCATGAACCGGGGGATCGGGGTAGTCGTGGCGGGCGGAGGTCTCCGGGCACGAGCTGCTCGTTCCGGGAGCGGGTTGGGGCAGGAAGACGAGATCCTCCGGAGCGGCTGAGGTGCCGGCCAAGCCCATCAAGCGTGCGATCGGCTTCGTCGACTGGCACACGGCGGTCATCGCATCAGGCGCCAAGATGCGGGGCGGGCGAGCGGAACTCGTCGCCGAGAGGGCACTCAGGCACGTGGAACGCCTCTTGTCCGAGCTTCTGGCCGACTCCGAGGCAGGATCGAGATTCCGGGTACGGCTGCGTCTCTACGCAGGATGGCATCGCGGCAAGACTCCCACCGTCTATCTTCAGGGTATCGACAAAGTGGTACAGGCATATGCCAGCCGGTCCCGGTCGTATAGTGACAACCGGATAGCGTTCGAGGGAGGGCGCGACGGTGTGCAGCTCGGGAATCGGTTGGCCTTCGTTTCAGGAAGAACAGCGCCCAAGCACGGTGTCCATTTTCTGGACACGCTGAGGTGTCGCGATGGAACCCCGCACGAGAAGATGGTGGACACGGCACTTGCGGTCGACCTCCTGGGGCACGCGAACCGGAGGGCAGCCGACCGATACATTGTAGTTTCGGACGACGACGACATGCTGCCGGGCGTCGTCGCCGCCGAGGCGACCGGAGCGAACGCCAGGATGTTGAGCCGGCCGGGTATGAGCAGCCGGTTCATGGCGCACACCAGAGACCTCATCCACACGTACTGACCCGCATGTCAGCGCTTCGGAGCATGAACGACTTCCTGAAGGACGAGCTCGCGGACCTCCGGCTCTTTGCCGACCCGTTCGAGAAGTTCAGGGGCTCGTTGACCGCCGATGGCTGGAAGGCGAACCTCGTGCGAAAGGGCGAGGAGATTGCGCTTCAGCGCGAACCGAACGGCGTGATCCGCACGCTCTCCGGGCCGGGGCAACGGCACTATCGCAGTCTCGATGCGTTACTCGTCAGCGAAACCTTTGCCAATCTCGAACGCTTGGCCAGCGCGCAGATTCACCTCGTGAGCAACCTGATCGATCCGGAGACCGGGGAGTTGAACGAGTTCCTGCCGAATGCGGGAGAGATCCAGGTTGGGGAACAGGACCCGGAACCGCTTACCTTCGATCGGATTCGCGGCATCCTGGAGAAACCGGAGAATCGACTCCGCGTCTTCGTCCTGGACGGTGTCGCCGGGGTTGGCAAGAGCTACCTCATCGAACGCATTGTTCGAAGAAGAGCGGAACCCGCGTCCTACAGGAGCGGAAACCCTCTCCTGCTTCACGTCGAGAGCCGGGGCAAGGTGCTGACCTCGCTGAACGACCGGATCGCCGGAACCCTCTCGAGCCTCCGTGCGAGCTTCTTCGAAGAGGAGCTGAAGCCGCTCATTCGCCGCGGCATGGTCCAGTTGGCGATCGACGGCTTCGATGAGCTTTCCGACAGCCGAGGTTACGTTCGGGCCTGGGGTGCATTGAGGGACTTCATCCGGGACCTTCGAGGACAAGGCACCTGCCTGCTCGCCGGGCGGGATACGATGCTGGACGCCCCCGCGGTCGACGAGGGCCTGGGCAACACCGTCAGCGCCGACTCCCTCATCTTTCTGCGGCTCCGCCCTCCGCCGGCGGGCGAGGTCAAGACGTGGATGTCCCGTCGCCAGGATTGGCGCGGCCGACGCCAAGAGCTGAATCTGTTGGAGAGACAGATCGAGGGCAGTGAGTATCTCAGGCGACCCTTCTTCATTTCGAGGATCGCGGATCTGGGTCCCGATGGTTTCCGCGACACGCAAGGAGAACCAATTGTCGAGGTCATCGAAGGCATCGTCCGGCGAGAAGGTCCGAAGTTGACCGGTGACTCGTCCGATATCGATCCGGCGCTCGCGTCCAGACTCTTCGGCGAGGTCCTCTCCGAGGCGGCCAGGATGATGATGGACGACGAGACCAACGACATCGAGGCGGATCTCCTGGGACTGCTGGTCGAGGAAACGTTCACTGGGCACGCCAGCCGCGAGCTGGTCAGCGCGCTCGCCCAACGCGCCCAGGCCTTGGCACTCCTGGAGGAGAGCGCAGGCGATCCACGCAGGCGTTCGTTTCCACATGAGATGGTCCGGTCTTACTTCTTTGCGCAGAGTGTCCTTGACCACCTCCCCGAGCATGGCGCAACTACGGGCTTGTATCGAGTGCCCCTGAATGCTGACGACTTCCGGATATTCAATCGGGTCGCGCGACGCAGACCCACCGAGGAGCAGAGCCGTCTGCGCAATTGCCTGTTGGAAGGGCTCCGCGGGGCGACTGGTTACGACTATCTTCGTTCGAACATCGGAGGACTTCTTCTGTCCTTCGTGCCATTGGATGAAGACGATCCTGAAGGGGGCGCACTCGTTCTCGCTCACATCGAGTTGAGAGACGTGTGGTTGGCCGATCTTCTGGGGATGCAGAATGCCTGCCTGGACCACTGCTTCATTCACCGTCTCGATGTTCGAGGCGCAGATCTCCGCCATGTCCGATTCTCGAACACCAAGGTATTCGAATTGCTCGCGGATCCGTACGTCAGATTCGGGGAGAGCGTCCCCGAGGCTCACTCCCTCATCGTGTATGAACACTTCAAGGAGCGTCGCTGGCGCGGCGAGCCCGCGGACTGGATTGCAGAGAGATGTTCGAGGTCCGAGGATGGTGACCAGGAGGCGGATGAACTATGGGGCCTGCTGTACAGGTTCGCCCGCATATCGATGCGCCAGTACGCAATACGATGGGACCCGGATCTGTCCGATCCGGCGGCCCGGAAGATCATCGGGTCACCGTTTTGGGGCCGTTTGCGTGCGTTGCTCGACAAGCACGGTCGGCTGGACACAAAGCAGATCACCGCCGCGGGACCGAAGTCCGACTGGTTTCATCTGATCGCGGCGTCGGAGTTTCTGGCTCCGGAAACTGCTCGCCAAGGTAGTAGCACCGGACGGATTCTCGGAGAATTGAACGTGAAACGGTAGCGGCGAGGCGGGCCGTGGCAACTCATCCATCCGATTACCGCCTTGCCGCCAGAATGAAACAGTCCTGGAACGCTGCTACAGCAGCTTGGCCTCGAAGGGGTAGGTGCTCAGGGCGAAGGCGCCGTCTTTCGTCACCAGTACCTCGTCCTCGAGCTTTACGCCGTAGGGCGCCCCGTCCTTGCCCGCGTAGCACTCCAGGCAGAAGACCATGTTCTCCCGGATCTCGCGGTCCGGTATCCCGCCCTCCGCCTTCACGGTGTCCGGATAGGGGATCCCCGGTCCTTCGTCCTCGAGCCCCGCTTGGTGTGCCATGCCGCCGTAGCGCCCGGCCAGGTACCCTTCCGGCAGCCGCGGGGCCTGCTCCGCGAGCTCGGTGAAGCTCATCCCCGGCTTCAGGAGCTCGCGCATACCGTTCACGCAGTCGTAGGCGATCCGGTACGCCTCCTTCTGCCCCGGGAGCGCGTTGTCGCCGCACAGGAAGGTCCGCGAGATGTCGACCACGTAGCCCTCGTAGGCGTTCGCGTCGGTGTCGATGCCCACCAAGTCGCCGGGCTGGACTATCTTGTCGTGCGCCTCCGACATCCACGGGTTGGTGTTGGGTCCGGAAGCGATGAGGCGGGTGAACATGAACTCGCCGTGGTAGCGGTAGAGGGTCTCGTTGACCACCGCCATCAGCTCGTACTCGCGAACACCGGGGCGGATGGCGGCCTCGAAGTCCGCGAGCATCGCATCGCCGATGCCGCCGTTGAGGGTCATGATCTGAATTTCCTGCGGGGTCTTCACCTCCCGCGCATCCACCGTCGCGGGGCTCGCATCGGTGACCTCGATTCCCGCGTCGGCGAGCGCCATGAACCCGTATCCGTCGAGGCGGTCGACCGCGAGGCGTTCCCCCGCCACGCCGAGCTCGCGCATGGTGTCCGCGACCGAGGCGGCCCAGCGCCGGGCCGGAGCGAGACCCTCCACGCCGCGGAACTGCCACCCCATCGCGGGGCGCACGTCGCGCAGGATCTTCTGCGAGACGTGCATCGAGTTCGCGTACTCGAAGAGCACCGGCTCTCCTTCCGCCGGCACGAGGCAGTAGCGCGCGAAGGTCGTCCCGGTCCACACCCCCATCACCTCGGTGCCGGTGGCGTAGCGGATGTTGGCCGGGTTGTAGAAGATCGCCACCGGCAGGTCGTGCGCCCGCATCATCCGTTGCAGGCGCTCCAGGCGCCCGGCCCGCAGTTGCACGAAGTCGATCTCGGTGAGGTTCGGCACGCGCAGCCGCTGCACGTGGGGGTTGTGGGTGCGTTCGCGTTCCTGTCCGGCCAGCATCGGGGGGGCCTCGTGAGCGTTGATTCGTCGCGAGCGTAGCCGGGAGCGACTTCCGCCACAACTCCCGGCCGCGGCCCGGCAGGAGCATTTTTCGTGACCGAGTACTGGCCGCGGGAGCGGAGCGGCCCGGCCTGCGGTCGAGGGCCGCTTCATGAGACCCGAAGCGACCCCCGGACGACGCAATGCGCTCCGAAACGGCCTTCCGAATCACCCGCCGCCGGACAGGAAACGAGTCCTGCACGGCCCCGAGGGGGCACTCCTTCGCGGTCCCCTCGCGGCTTCGCCGGTGGTACCCTGGAAGCGCCGGGCGCGCCTGCGCCGACACGCGCAGGGAGACCCCGAATACCTCGCCGGCTTAGCTCAGCAGGCAGAGCAGTTGCCTTGTAAGCATCAGGTCGTGGGTTCGAATCCCTCAGCCGGCACCAGATGAGCGCGCGCGCCGTTCCCGGGCGGGGCGGGCGCCGGCTCCGGCCTCGCCGATCTCCGAGCGCAGCGTCTCGACCACGTCCTGAAACTTCTCGCGGTTGGCGTCGCTCAGACGGGCGAGCAGCTCGTGGGCGCGCAGCAGCCGGAGACGCTCGTGGGTGCGGTCGCTTCTCGCCTCGCTGAGCTTGCGCATCTCGCGCGGGACCTCCACTGCCTCCTCGCTCACCCGGGCGAGCACGGAGTGCATGCTGAGCTCTTCGAGCCACGTGCGCACCGAAGGCAGCACCCCCTGGATCCGGAGCGGTACCGACGCGGCTTCGGCCTCGCTCGCGACCTGAAAGAGCGTCCCGAGGAAGGTGCTGTCGAGGTACTCGCACCCGGAGAGGTCCACGATCAGCGAACGATTCTCCTCGATCACGGCCTCCGCCGCTTCGAAGAAGGTCTCGGCGTGCGACCAGGTCGCGCGCCCCCGCGCCGCGATCAGGGTCGCTTCGTCGAGCTCCGCGTAGCTGAGCTCGAGCGGCGGGGCGGGAGCGCGTGCGACCGACTCGTCCCATGCGGGCTCGTCGAAGCTGCTCTGGCCCGGCCGCGCTTCGAGCAGCACGATCGTCGCGTCGTCGCGGTCCTCCGAGGAGGCGCCGCGCGCGAGCTCGCCGAAGAGCTTGCGCAGCGGCATCCTCTGCCCTTCGAGCGAGCGCAGGGCGTCCGCGATCCGGTCCGTGCCGGGAGGATGCTCCCGCTCGGAGTCGAGGAGCCCGTCGGTATAGAGCAGCATCTGATCGCCCCGTCCGAGGCGGCACCGGTGCTCGGCGAAGGCGGCGTCGGCGTAGAGCCCGAGCGCCGGTCCGGTGGCGTCGATGTTCCGGGTCTCTCCGTTCGCCCGGAGCCAGAGCAGCGGCGGGTGTCCGGCCGAGCTCACCACCAGCTCCCGGCGCTCGGTATCGAGGAGGCAGTAGGCGGCGGTGATGAAGAGCCCGGGCGCGGTGATGTCCCTTCGCAGGGAGGTGTTGAGCGCCCGGAGGGCTTCGGCGGGCCGGCAGGGACGGCCCGAGGCCTCGTCGACGACCCGCAGCCGGTGCTTGAAGAGCACCGAGAGCATGGCGGCGCTGACCCCGTGGCCGGAGGCGTCGGCGATGACGAGCACCACGTGGCGGTCCCCGACCCCGACGACGTCGTAGAGGTCTCCGCCCACGCTGCGTCCCGGCCGGTACAGGGTCTGCACCGTGAAGTCGGGGAGCGGGGGCGGCGAGTGGGGCAGGAGCGAGCGCTGAATGATCTCCGCCCGGTGGAGGTCGCGCTGGGCGACGTCGGCCTGATGCTCGAGGAGGTGCACGAGCGCTTCGAGCTGGTCCCGGGAGTGCTCGAGCTGCGCGCCCCGCGTCTCCAGATCGCCGGTGCGCTCGCGCACCAGGTCCTCCAGGTGGTCCCGGTGCCGCCGGAGGGACTCCGCCATGCGGTTGAAGGCGAGGCTCAGGTCTCCCACCTCGTCGCGTGATGTCGCCGGGGCGCGCACGTCGAGGTCGCCCTTCTCGATGGCGTGCGCGCTCTGCGCGAGAGCGAGGATGGGCCGGGTGAAGCCGGCGGCGATGCGAAAGGCGCCGTAGCCGGCGATGACGAGCACCAGGAGCGAGGCGAGCAGGGCGACCTGGCGCAGTCTCTCCACCGGCGCGTAGGCGTCGGCCGCGTCCACCTGGGTCACGAGCGCCCAGTCCCGGTATCCCGTCGGCTGATACGCCGCGACCACGTCCCGGCCCCGGAAGGGGTGCGTGTCGAGGAAGCCGGTCTCGCCCGCCAGCGCGCGCGCCATTGCCGCATCGGCGGTCGCGTCGACCTCGAGGACGGGCGGCTCGCCCGGAATCGGGAAGACGTAGCGGATGCGCTCTCCGGGCCGCGTCGCGAGGCGCACCCGCGCGCTCTCGTGGCCGCTGCGGATGGCTTCCAGCAGGCCGAGCATGGGACGGACATCCAGCTCCACCAGGACGACCCCCAGCGCGCGTCCCTCGTTGGTGCGCGCGGGCGCGCTCAGCATCGCCCGGTGCCCGGTGCCCTCGGGGCGCGGCAGGCCCAGCGTGGCCTGAGAGCGCCCCGTCCGGAAGGCGGGGTCGCGCGACACGTCGGTGCCCAGGGAGGCGACGTCGGTCGCGGTGACTACCCGGCCCTCGGGGTCGGCGATGCGGATGTCGAGGAAATCGCGCGTGCTCTGCCGGGCGTCGAGCAGAATGCGGCGGGTCTGGGTGACGAAGGCGCCGGGCTCCACCGCGCCGTCGAGGTGGGCGCGCAGGAGCTGGCGCAGTCGGGTGCGGCTCGCCACCAGGGAAGCGCGTTCCCGCTGCTGCCCGACGTAGGAGAGCATGACCTCGCGCAGCCCCGCTCCGCGCAGACTCAGCTCCTCCCGGAGCTCGTCGCGCAGCATCTCGCGCACGTAGGCGTAGCCCGCCAGGATCGAGGCGAGCGCGGCGAGCGCGACCAGCAGGGTGACGAAGCAGGTGAGCTTGCCCCGCAGCGAGCGAAAGAAGGTCCGGGGACCGCCGCCGCGCTCCGTCGCGCTCGTCATCGCGCGGAAACGCCGGGGCGCGAATCGCGCCGCGCCGCTGGGCCGGAATCCGTCGCTGTCATCGTCGATCGCATGCCCTGTCGGGGGCAGGCGCGCATCCTAACCAAGTACCGGCGCCACCGGCCATAGCTTCATCGGATGGCCCGGCCGCCTCACCCCGGTTGCACCTTTGCCTGCGACGCGGACGACCCGGAGGGTGGTGGATTCCCGCTTGCGCGGGAATGACGGTTGACGCCTTGGTCGGGTGGACCTGCTCGCACGGTGAGTCCCCGCGCGCGTGGAGCTGACGACCGGGGCCGGGCAGCCGGGCATCGACAAGTCGGTGAGTCCTCGTGTGCGTGGAATTGACGCGATCGGCGAGGTCGCATCCGCTCGTTACGCCGGTGAGTCCCCGCGTGCGTGGAATTGACGGAGATCACGCCGTCATTCCCGCGCAAGCGGGAATCCATCCGCAGTGATCGAGCCCCCTCGAGGTGCCGGAGTGCGGGTCGGCCGCAGGGTGGAGCGCTCCGGCCCTGCGGCAGGACTTCGGTTAGGGTCATGGGCCACCTCCTCGATGCCGATCACACCGGACGGATGACGTGCTGCTACCCCGGAC
>CAYFYD010000063.1:0-13475 GCA_964347195.1 uncultured Ectothiorhodospiraceae bacterium | reverse complement strand
TCCGGATGGGCCGGAGCACTCTCATCAGTGCCGTCACGGCAGTCTGTGGGCTCCGGGGAAGCCGTCAGTTGGCCGGGGCTCGTCCGGGGCTCGCCATCCGGGCGATTGCATCCGGTCCGCAGCCGTAGCGTGGGATGACCCCGCCCGTCCCCTTCCGGTTGATTGCGGGCGCGGCGCGGGTATCCTGGGCGCACCGGTCGTGGCCTCGGCGAGGGAGCTCCAATCCCGATCATGACGCACTCCCCGCACTCCCCGCGCACCCGGGAAGCACTGAAGGCCGCCGGCGTCACCACCCTCTTCGGCGCCTATGTCGATCTCCACGGCGTGCCGAAGTCGAAGGCGGTCCCCGTCGATCACTTCGACGACTACCTCGCGGGCTCGGAGCTCTACACGGTGGGGGCGCTCGAAGGCATGGGTCCTCTCGGCCCGAACGAGGACGAGTGCGTGGGCAGGCCGGACCTCGACACCCTCACCGTTCTGCCCTGGGACCGGCGTTACGCGCTCGCCGCCGCCGACCTGGAGCTTCACGGCAAGCCCTACGATCACGACTCGCGCGCGGTGCTCAAGCGGCAGATCGCCCGGGCGGCCGAGCAGGGTCTGGTCATGAACATGGGGATCGAGCCCGAGCTCTATGTGCTCCGGGAGGTCGACGGCGAGTGGCTTCCCTTCGTGGCCGACGACACGGTCAACCTGCCGACCCGCGGCTACGATCTGGAGGCGACGATCCAGGCCGACGCCTTCCTCGCTCCGATGGTCGAGCACATGAATGCGCTCGGATGGGACGTCTACTCCTTCGACCACGAGGGCGGCGACGGGCAGTACGAGTTCGACTTCTCCTACACGGACGCCCTCGCGATGGCCGACCGGATGATCGTCTTCCGGCTGATGGCCAAGCACGTGGCGAGAAGTCTGGGGTGCATCGCCACCTTCATGCCGAAGCCCTGGTCGGACGCCTTCGGTTCCGGTGCCCACCTGAACGTGAGCCTCGCCGACGCGGCGACCGGCCGGAACCTCTTCGAAGCGCCCCGTACCGAGGGTTCGCCCCGGGGGCGCGGCTACACCGAGCTCGCCTACCGCTTTACCGCCGGGGTGCTGGCGCATTCCGGCGCGATCACCGCGCTCGCCTGCCCGACCACCAACTCCTACAAGCGCATGGAGCCCTACGGCCGGATGCGCGAGATGTCCTGGGCGCCGGTGTACCGGGCCTGGGGACACAACAACCGCACCCTGATCGCACGCCTGCCGATGAACCGCCGCTGCCTGGAAGTGCGCCAGGCGGACAGCGCCTGCAACTTCTATCTCGCCACCGCCATGGTGCTCGCGGCGGGGCTGCGCGGCATCCGAGAGGGGCTCGATGCGGGAGAGGCGGTCGAGTACAACACCTACGACTACAGCGAAGCAGAGCTCGAGGAGCGTAGGGTGCCGCGTCTGCCCCCCACCCTGGGCCATGCCCTGGACGAGCTCGAAGCCGACGAGCTCGCCCGGAAGGTACTGGGGGAGGCGTTCCACGCCACTTTCCTGCGGTACAAGCGGGAGGAGTGGCGGGAGTACCGCCTGGACGTGACGCGGTGGGAGCGCGACCGGTACCTGCGGCTGTGGTGAGCGGCGGCGAGGCGATCGGAGGGCAGGGCATGGACGAAGCGAAGAGACGGGCGGCGAACGCGGAGACGCTGCGCCGCCTCAATGCCGCCGACCCGGTCCTGGTCGACGTGCGCCCGGCCGGCGAGGTGGTGCCGGGTCTTCACTCCGGCACCGTGCTCACCTCGGGCGCGCCCCTGCGGTGGGAGGAGTACCGCGGCGGACAGCGCCACTCTCTCGTCTACGGGGCGGTCTACGAGGGCCTCGCCCGCGACGCGCGCGAGGCGGCGGCGAAGTTCGCATCCGGCGAGATCCGGATCGGGGCCTGTCATCACCACGGCTGCGTGGGCTCGGTGGCGGGGATCTACACCGCGTCCATGCCGGTCTTCGTGGTCGAGAACCGCGCCTTCGGCAACCGGGGATTCTGCAACTTCTACGAGGGAGAGTCGCGGCGGCGCCTCAATTACGGCGTCTACGACGACGAAGTCCGCGCCGCGCTCGACTTCCTGCGCGATGTGGCCGGCCCGGTGATCGGCGACGCGGTGCGCGCCTCGGGGGGGATCGCGTTGAAGCCCCTCATCGCGCGCGCCCTGCACATGGGCGACGAGTGCCACAGCCGCAACACCGCGGCCACCCTGCTCTTCGGGAGGGCGCTCGCCCCCCACCTGCTCGATCTCCAGCCAAGGCACGGCGACAAGGTGAAGGAGATGCTCGGCTTCCTCCAGCAGAGCGACTACTTCTTCCTGCGTCTGTCCATGGCCGCGGCCAAGTGTACGGCGGACGGAGCGCACGGGGTGGAGGGGGCGAGTGTCATGACCGCCATGACCATCAACTGCAACGACTTCGCGATCCGGGTCGGCGGCCTCGGGGACGAGTGGTATCGCGGCCCGCCCGCGCGGGCCGACGTGAAGCTCTTCGAAGGCTTCAGCGACGACGACGTGGAGTGGATCGGAGGCGAGAGCCACATCACCGAGACGGTGGGTCTGGGAGGCTTCGCGCAGGCGGCGGCGTTTCCCCTGCAGGCTTACCAGGGAGGCTCCCCCGAGGTCATGATCGAGAACAACCGCGCCATGTACGACATCACGGTGGGCGAGAGCGGCGACTACCGGATCCCCTTCTTCGGGTACCGGGGAACGCCGACCGGCGTCGATGTGTTCAAGGTGGTCGAGACCGGCATCGTTCCGGTGATCGACGCCGGTCTCGCCGGGCGCAACGGTGTGGGCCAGATCGGGGCCGGCACCCTGCGCGCACCGATCGAGTGCTTCCGGGCCGCCAAGTGCGCCTACCGGGAGAGGTACGGGATCCGAGCGCCCCGATCAGGAGCCGGTGACCGGTAAAGCACGACGGCCAGCCCCCGAACGAGCCATGAAGCTCTGCATCCACAGGGGCACGAACGAAATCGGCGGTACCTGCATCGAGGTCGAATCATCGACCTCTACACCGCCGTCGTGCTGGAGGCGACAGGCCAGGGTACCATCCCGCAATCCGGTTGGGACGATGTGAGACTCTATGTTCCGCATCGACAGCGGGGCAACTCCACTACTTTCGTGGCCCCGCCCGCTTGTGACAGCCATGACCGACCCAGCGACACTTCCCAACCCGTTCACGCCGGGCACGGGCTTGTACCCGCCGGTGCTCGCCGGGCGCGATGCCGAACAGACGGCGTTGCTGGACGGCCTGTTGCGGATTGCGCATCCGAGCCGCGGCGGGCCGGCGAACATGCTGTTGCTGTCCGCCCCTCGGGGGATGGGAAAGACGGTTCTGCTCGACTGGTTGCGCGAAGAGGCCGAAACACGCGGGGTTGCGGTGGCCAACTTGATTGCCGGAGGCGTGGGGGACCTGCTCGCGCTCGGCGGCGCCCTGTGGCCAGAGAGCAAGACCGAGCCGGCTCGGCTCACCCGGGTGCAAGCTGGCCCCTTGGCGGCGCAATGGCAACCCGGACAGACGAATCAGGCGCTCAGCCACCTGCAGAACAACCTCACCGAGCGTCTGCTCTCGACCACTCCGGGCCGCCCGTTGCTCATTCAGGTGGATGAGGCGCACACGCTGGCGGCGGAGGTGGCCAACGCACTGTGCAACATCGCCCAGTCCCTCACACGGGCCAGGAGACCGGTCTGGCTCATCCTGGCCGGCACGCCGGGGCTTCATGGACACTTGATGTCGTCCGACGTGCAAGCCTCGTTAGTCGAACGAGCGGACGTGTTGTCGCCCGGCTGCCTGGACCAGCGTGCGGCGGTCAAGGCGCTCGACATCGCCGACTGGAGAGATTGGACGGTCGCTCCGGCGGCGCTCGAGCAGGCGGCCGAGAGGTCCCAGGGCTTCCCGTTCTTCCTGCAACGCTGGGGACACGCGCTGTGGAATGCGGGAAAGGCCAGCCGCACGCTGAGCGTGGACACCGTAGCGCTCGTGCAGCCGGAGGTGGAGTCGGCGCGGCGTGACTTCCACGCTCGCCGTTACCGGGAGATACACGACCACGACGACCCGCGGCTGATCGGGGCGGCGGTCGCATTGGCGTCGGCCTTGTCGGCCGGCGAGAGCCTTTCGCTGGACGAGGCGACCTCGGCAATCAAGCAAGCCATTCCGGAACACACCGAAGCGGTGCGGGCCCGCAAGCACCTGGAATCCGTTGGCTTCATCTACATGAAGGGCGGCGAATTCGCAGGCGGCATTCCGTCGCTGCTGAACTACGTCATCGAGACGGCTGCGTAGGTCGATCAGGCCGCACTTCGGCGACCACGACCTGCACGGCGGCGGCGAGGGATGCGTTCGCCGTCCCCGGCCCGATGCCGCTGTCGCCGCCGATGGTGCACGCCGTTCTGCCCTGGATCCAGGGGATCGGCCCCGACGGCGCCCGGTGCGACTCCGCCATTCCCCGGACGGGAGGAGTCCATTCGCCTGGCTGGATACGGATGCCAGCGGCGGCCCCCGGTTCCCCGCGATCTCCGGCCGCTCTACCCCGTGCACCAGCTCCGCAGCAGCCGGTTGAAGCCCTCGGCCTGGTCGTGCATGACGTTGTGGGCGGCGTCGCGGAAGAGGTGGAGCTCGGCCCCGGGAATGCGCTCGAGCAGCTCGAGCCCCCGTGCCACCGGCACCGTGGCGTCGTTCTCCGCCCAGACCACGAGGGTCGGGACGCCCAGGGCGTCGAGGTGGGGGAAGAGGTGCTCTTCCTGGAGCTTCACGTAGGTGTCGTAGTCCCGGTCCTCGACCGGCATCTCGCGGAACATGCGGTCCTGGCCCACCGCGACCGCGCGGCGGTAGTTCTCCCGGAGGATCGCTTCGAAACGCGGATCCTCGACCCGGCTGAGCCGCGCGCTCGTACGCACGAAGGCGTCCTCGCTGTCGAAGCGGGACGGGTCGTTGTAGGCCGCCTCCGCGGCCGCCTTCCACTCCCGGTCGGCGTCTCCGCCGAGGTAGGGGGCGGTGGCCCCGCTCGTCACGATCACCAGGCGCGAGGCGAGGTGGGGCGCGACGATGGCGAGCCTCGTCGCCATGTACGCGCCTTCGGAGTGGCCGACGAGGCAGGCGTCCCGGATGCCGAGACGCTCGAGAAACGCGAGCGCGTGGTCGACCCGCCGGTGGCGGTTCCAGTAGACGCCGCCCGGGGGCAGGTCGGTGCGGCCGAAGCCCACCTGGTCCGGAGCGACCAAGCGGAACCGGTCCCGCAGCGCCTCGATGGTGCGGAACCAGGTGATGTAGGCGTCCACCGCCAGGGCCGCGCCGTGGAGCAGGACGACGGGGGGACCCGAGCCCTCGTCGAGGTACCAGGTCCGGAAGCCGTCGACGTCGATGTATCGGCCGTTCATGGTGTCGAATCCTCCTGCCGTCGCATGGGGACCGCCGACCCCGTTCGGGACCGCGCAATCATGGCACAGTGGGTCCGGCAGCGAGGTGTCGGCACCGCAATGGGTGCGGCCCGGCGTGCGCGAGGCCGCGTTCCCCGCACCGCGCGCCGCTCAGGTGGTCCGACGGCCACCGATCGCCTCGCGCAGGCCTTCGAGGAGCCCTTCGAGCTTCGCCATGCGCTCGCGGAGCTCGGCCAAGCCGTCCTCGAGCCTGTCCCGGTTGTGCGCGATGGTGTCGATACGCTTGTCGAGCACGTCGATTGCGCGCCAAGTGCTTCGAGTGCTGCCGATGATGAGCGTGGCGAGCGCGACTCCGGTGCCGATGATGGTCCACGTTTCAGATGTCATGGGGAGATCCTTCTCTACCGGTCAACGTCCATGCTTCGGGGGGCGTCGCCATCCTCTTCGGTCCTTCGTCCACGCTCGATGATGCGAAGACGAGCCGGAGACGGGCCATCGCCGTTGTCCCCGGAACACCGCAGGCGTTCAACGCCCGCAGTATAGGCGATACGCCGGCGTGGGTCGTCCGCAGGAGGACGGCGAAAATCGTGTTTCCATGATGGAGGTCCCGCCGCTACATCGAAACGAGTTCCTCGGTGACTGGAACTATGAGTTGCATCCACGGTGAAGCAGGAAGCTTGAATTCGATCAAGATCCGAAGACGGCAAACGCGCGGCGCTGCCGGGCCGGCAGAAACATTCAGATCTCGATGTCGGGCGTTCGTCCGGACAGCCGAGCCCGTCATTCCCGCGTCCCCTTCCGTCATTCCCGCTCCCCGATCGGGGTAGGGGACAGGGTCCACGGGAATCCATTGCGGACAACGAGCCCCGAAACTCGAGCTTCGAAGAGCTCCGGCCGGGTCGTAGCGGCCCTTGACAGCCGGCGCAGGGCTTGGCCACGATCCGCGCCATGAACGCGCAGGCGCCGGCCCGGCATCTCCACCATCACCATCATGCCCGGAGGCATGGGGCCGGCTGACGCTTCGCATTCCCACCCGATTGAACGAAACGCCGGCCCGAGAGCCGGCGTTTTGGTTTCGAGGCGCCGGTGAGGGGCCGCCGCCGGAGGACGCTTCGAATGCCCACGGACCCCCGTCCCGTCGCCCTCGCTCTCCCCAAGGGGAGCATGCAGGCGGGCGTGCTGCGCCTGCTCGAGGACGCCGGGCTCCCGGTGGCGCTCGGCGCCCGCGCCTACCGCCCCCGCTTCGGCCTGGACGGCTACGAGTGCAAGCTGCTCAAGCCCCAGAACATCGTGGAGATGCTGCACGCCGGCTCGCGCGACCTCGGTTTCGCGGGTGCGGACTGGGTCGAGGAGCTCGACGGAGAGCTGATCGAGCTCCTCGACACCGGCCTCGACACGGTGCGCATCGTCGCCGCCGCTCCCGAGACGGTCCTCGAAGGCGGCGCCCTGCCCGACACCCCTCTGGTGGTGGCTTCCGAGTACGAACGGTTGACCCGGGCCTGGATCGCCGAGCGCGGCCTCGAGGCGACCTTCGTCCACTCCTACGGAGCAACGGAGGTCTTCCCTCCCGAAGACGCGGACTGCATCGTCGACAACACGCAGACCGGTTCGACGCTGGCCGCCAACGACCTCGTGGTCGTGGACGAGCTGATGCGCTCTTCCACCCGCCTCTACGCGAGCCCGAGAGCGATGGAGCGCGCGTCCACCCGTCGCCGCATCGAGGACTTCGTGCTCCTCGTGCGCTCGGTGCTCGACGCGCGCCGGCGCGTCATGTTCGAGGTGAACGTCGCCGAGGAGCGGCTCGAAGCGGTGGTGAGGGTCCTGCCCTGCATGCGCGAGCCCACCATCGCCACCCTGCACCACGGTCAGGGATTCGCCGTGAAGGCGGCGGTGCCGAGGCGCGACCTGCCCGCCCTCATCCCGGCCGTCCGGGCGTCGGGGGGCACCGACATCGTCATCAGCCGACTGGACCAGATCATCCCCTGAGGAGACCGAGATGGCGCTCCCCACCCCCGCGGCCTGCGTCGCCGGCGCCGAGCCCTACCGTGCGCCGCCGAGCGCGTACCCGGTGACGATGCGCCTGCATGCGAGCGAGGGCCCTCCACCGCCCCCGGCGCTGCTCGAGGCGATGCTCGCGCGGGCCCGTGGCGTCGTGAACCACTACCCCGACTCCGGGCCCCTTCGAGCGCTCCTCGCCGAGCGCATGGGAGTCGATCCGGAGCGCCTCCTGGTCACCGCGGGGGCGGACGAGGCGATCGACCGGGTGTGCCGGGCCTATCTCGAGCCGGGCCGCAATCTGGTCCTGCCCGACCCGGGCTTCGAGATGATCGGCAAGTGCGGGAGGCTGACCGGGGCGTCGCTGCGGCCCTACTCCTGGATGGAGGATCCCTTCCCGGTGGAAGAGGTGGGGCGGAGAACGGACGACGCGACGGGGGTGGTCGCCGTGATCACTCCGCACAACCCCACCGGGCTCGCGATGGGTGAGGCGGACCTGCGGGCGGTGGCGGAGCGCGCGCGCGGCGCGCTCCTGCTGGTGGACCTCGCCTACGCGGACTTCGCGGACGTGGACCTCAGCGCGGTCGCGCTCGAGTACGAGCACGCGCTGGTGGTGCGCACGCTCTCGAAAGCCTGGGGGCTCGCGGGACTGCGCATCGGGTACGCCTGCGGCCATCCCGAAGTGGTCGCCCGGCTGGGCGCGGCGGGTGGCCCCTACGCGATGTCGACCGCCTCCCTGTGGCTGGCGGAAGGGTGGCTGCGCAGCGGTGCGCCCTTCATGCGCGCCTACGTCGCGGCGGTCAGGAAGCGCCGGGCGCGCATCGCGGACCTGCTCCGCGGCTCCGGGGCGGAGGTCTGGCCCACGCAGGCGAACTTCGTGTTCGCCCGCATCGAAGGCGCGGACGCGCTGCGCGAGGCGCTCGCCGCCCGGGGCATCGTGGTGCGGGGCTTTCCCGGCCACCCGCGCCTCGGCGACTGCCTGCGCATCGGCTGCCCGCCGGACGACGAGGCGATGGCGCGCTTCTGCCGCGTGCTCGCCGACATTCTGGGAGGAACGCTCCGATGACCGCACGCCAAGCGCTCGTCACCCGCGAGACGAGGGAGACCCGGGTGGAGGCGGAGCTCGTGCTCGCGCCCGGCCCGAGCGCCATCGACACCGGCATTCCCTTTCTCGACCACATGCTCGATAGCCTCTGCCGCCACGGGGGCTTCGCCCTTCGCCTCGAGGCCCGGGGGGACCTGGACATCGACGACCACCACTGCGCGGAGGACTGCGCGCTGGTGCTCGGTCAGGCGCTCGACGAGGCCCTCGGCGACCGGCGCGGGATCGCCCGCTTCGGCCACGCCTACGCGCCGCTCGACGAGGCGCTCGCCCGGGCCGTGGTCGACTTTTCCGGCCGGCCTTTCTCCCACGTGGCCCTCGGGCTGCGGCGCGAACGTCTCGGCACGCTCGCCTGCGAGAACTTGAGCCACGTGATCGCCTCCCTCGCGGTCGCGGCGCGAGCCACCCTGCACGTGGATCTGATCCGCGGCGAGAACGATCACCACCGCGCGGAAGCGGCGTTCAAGGCGCTCGCCCTCGCGCTGCGGATGGCGGTGGCGCCGACCGGGTCGTCCGAGGTCCCGAGCACGAAGGGCGTGCTGTGAACGCCCTCGTGGTGGTACCCACCGGGGTCGCGAACCTCGCCTCGATCCTCGCGCTCTGCGAGCGCCTGGGCCGGCGCGCACGCCTCGCCGCCACCGCCCGCGACGTGGAAGCGGCGAGCCACGTCATCCTTCCCGGCGTGGGCGCTTTCGGGGCGGCGATGGAGGTCCTGGAGGCGAAGGGCTTCGCGGGCGCGCTGCGCGCGCGCATCGCGGCCGACCGGCCGACCCTCGCGGTGTGCGTGGGCATGCAGGTGCTGCTCGAAGGCAGCGAGGAGAGCCCGGGGGCGCGGGGGCTCGGCATCGTGCCGGGCCGGGCGCGGCGGCTGCGCGGACGGCCGGTGCCGCAGCTCGGCTGGAACCGGGTGGCCGCCCCGCTCGGGGCGAAGCTCCTCGACCACGGATGGGCGTACTTCGCGCACTCCTACGCCCTCGAAGACCCGCCGTCCGGGTGGCGCTCGGCCACCGTCGCGTACGGGGGGCGCGTCGTCGCCGCGCTCGAGCGCGGGCGCTGTCTCGCGACCCAGTGCCACCCCGAGCTCTCGGGTGGGTGGGGCCGCGCCTTGGTCGAGCGGTGGCTCGACGCGACGCCTTCGCCCCGCTCCCGGGCGCTGGGTTCCGGGCCGGCCCGGGTCCGCATCATGCCCTGCCTCGACGTGCGCGACGGTCGGGTGGTGAAGGGGATCCGGTTCCAGGGCCTGCGGGACGCGGGCGACCCGCGCGAGCTCGCCGCCCGCTACGAGGACGAGGGCGCGGACGAGCTCGTGGTGCTGGATGTCTCCGCCACGCCGCAGGGCCGGCGCACCGCGCTCGAGACCGTCCGGGCGGTGCGTCGCTGCCTCTCGATCCCGCTCACGGTAGGGGGAGGGGTGAGAGGGGTGGAGGACGCGGGGCGGCTCCTCGACGCCGGTGCCGACAAGGTGAGCGTGAACACCGCCGCGGTGAAGGACCCCGGTCTGCTCCGCGCGATGGCGGAACGCTTCGGGCGCCAGTGCACGGTGCTCTCGGTGGACGCCTCGCGCGAGGGCCCCCGCCACGAAGTGCGGGTCGCCTCCGGCGCCGAGCGCACCGGGATCGACGCGCTGGACTGGGCGGCGCACGCAGTGGCGCTCGGCGCGGGCGAGGTCCTGCTGACGAGCTGGGACCGGGACGGCACCCGGGAAGGCTACGACACCGAGCTGGTGAGCGCGGTGAGCGCACGGGTGCCCGTGCCGGTGGTGGCCTCCGGAGGGGCGTCGGAGCCTCTGCACCTCGCCGAGGCGGCGCGCTGCGGGGCCACGGGGCTGCTCGCGGCGTCGATCTTCCACTACGGCGAGCACAGCATCCCCTCGACCAAGGCCTTCCTGAGCGCCCGCGGGGTGGAGGTGAGACTGTGATCATTCCTTCCATCGACATCGAAGACGGCGAGACCGTGCAGCTCGTCGGAGGGAAGGAGCGCGCGCTCGGCGCCGGCGATCCGCGCCCGATCGCCGCGCGTTTCGGACGCACCGGCGACGTGGCGGTGATCGACCTCGATGCGGCGCGGGGGAGAGGATCCAACGCGGCCCTCATCGAGTCCCTCCTCGGGCTCGCGCCCTGCCGGGTCGGGGGCGGGATCCGGGACTATGGGGGCGCGGCGCGCTGGCTCGACGCCGGCGCCCGAAGCATCATCATCGGCACCGCGGCCCGGCCGCCTCTGCTGCGGCGCCTCCCGCGCGAGCGCCTGATCGCGGCGCTCGACGGCATCGACGGCGAGCTGGTGGTGGAGGGATGGCAGACCCGGACCGGGGTGCCGGTGCTCGAGCGGATGGCGGATCTCCGTGACCACGTGTCCGGCTTCCTGGTCACCTTCGTGGAGCGGGAAGGGCGCATGCAGGGCGTCGACATCGAGTCGGCCCGTCGCCTGCGGGCGGCGGCGGGCGCCGCCCGGCTGACGGTCGCGGGCGGGGTCCGCGAAGCGGCCGAGGTCGCGGCGCTGGACCGCCTCGGCATCGACGCCCAGGTCGGTATGGCGCTCTACACCGGGCGATTCGACGTTGCCGGCGTGCTCGCGGCAATGCTGCGCTCGGAGCGGGAAGACGGACTGTGGCCCACCCTGGTCTGCGACGATCTCGGCCAGGCGCTCGGGCTGGTGTGGTCGAGCCTCGAGAGTCTGCGCGAGGCCATCCGGAGCGGGAAGGGTGTGTACCAGTCGCGGAGCCGCGGGCGGTGGGAGAAGGGCGCGGGCTCCGGCAACCGCCAGACCCTGCTGCGCGTCGCGCCGGACTGCGACCGGGACGCGCTGCGCTTCACGGTGCGCCAGCACGGCGAGGGCTTCTGCCACCTCGGCACCTGGGACTGCTTCGGCGACACCCGCGGTCTCGCGGGACTCGAAGGGCGCATCCGGGCTCGATCGAAGGCGGCCCCGCCCGGATCCTACACCCGGATGCTGCTCGACGACCCCGCGCTGCTGCGCGCCAAGCTCGTGGAAGAGGCGGCGGAGCTCGGGCGCGCCGAGACCCCGCAGGAGGTGCGCGAGGAGGCCGCGGACCTCATCTACTTCGCGATGACGCGGCTGTGCCGTTCCGGAGTCTCGCTCGCCTCGGTGGCAGAGACGCTGGACCGGCGCGCGCTCGCCCATACGCGCCGGGGCGGCGAGGCGAAGTCGGAGCCGGGTCCGTGAGCCTGCTCCCGCTCGTGTCCGCGCGGGAGATGGTGGCGCGCGCCACTCCGCCGCCGGACGAGGCGCTGGCGGCGCGGGTGGCCGAGATCGTCGCCGATGTGCGCCGCGGGGGCGACCGCGCGCTGCTCGCTCACGCCCGCGCGCTCGGCGACCTCGCGCCCGGGGACGGCTGGATCCACGAGCGCGAGGCCCTCGAGGCGGCGCTCGCGCGGGTGCCCGGCG
The DNA here is from genome assembly GCA_964347195.1 of uncultured Ectothiorhodospiraceae bacterium. Lineage (GTDB taxonomy): Bacteria > Pseudomonadota > Gammaproteobacteria > HK1 > HK1 > JAJEAD01. Next base: position 1,592 of record CAYFYD010000063.1, on the reverse strand, counting down.
ACACCCGCGAGCGCCTGTCCCGCACCGCGGACCGGATCCGGCGCTTCGCGCAGGCGCAACGGGACTGCTTCCGGGACTCGAACGTCGAGGTCGCGGGGGGGCGGGTCGGGCACCGCTTCATGCCCGTGGCGCGGGCGGGCTGCTACGCCCCGGGCGGGCGCCACCCCCTGCCCTCCTCGGTGCTGATGAGCGTGATTCCGGCGCGGGTGGCGGGAGTGCCCGGGGTGCAGGTCGCCAGTCCGCGCCCCGACGACGTGACGCTGGCGGCGGCGGCGCTCGCGGGGGCGGACCGCGTCGTCGGCATCGGCGGCGCCCAGGTGATAGCGGCGCTCGCCTACGGCACCGAGTCGGTGGAGCGCTGCGACCTCGTCGCGGGCCCCGGCAACAAGTGGGTGAGCGCGGCCAAGAAGCAGGTCTACGGCGACGTGGGCATCGACATGATCGCGGGACCTTCCGAGCTCGTGGTGCTCGCGGACGGGAGCGCGGACCCCGAGCTGGTGGCGGCGGACCTCATGGCCCAGGCCGAGCACGACCCCGATGCCCGGCCCATTCTCGTCGCCACCGACGAGGCGATGGCGAGAGCGGTGCAGGCGGCACTGCCGCGTCATCTCGCCGCCCTGCCGGAGTCCGCCGCCGCGGTGGCCGGCGCGGCGCTCGGCGCGAGCGCGGCCGCGCTCTGCGAGGGTCTCGACGAGGCGGTCGCGCTCTGCAACCGCATCGCGCCGGAGCACCTCGAGGTCATGGTCGCCGAGCCCGAGGCGCTCCTTCCCGGACTCGAGTGCTACGGCGCGCTCTTCGTGGGAGCGGGCTCGGCGGAGGTGTTCGGCGACTACGGGGTCGGTCCGAACCACATCCTGCCCACCGGCGGGGGCGCGCGCTTCGGCGCCGGTCTCTCGGTGCTCACCTTCCTGCGCGCCGCGACCTGGATGGCGCTCGACTCACCCGCGCCCTATGTCGCCGACACCGTGGCGCTGGCGCGTCTGGAGGGGCTCGAGGGCCACGCCCGGGCGGCGGAGCTTCGCCGGGAGCCTTCCTCGGCGCACTGATGCCGCCCGTGAAGGCCGTCCTCGTCGCGCTCGACGGCACGGGCGGCGCCACCCGAGAGAGGGAGGGTCCTGCCCGATCCCCCCCAGGGCTCTTCAACGTCGGACGGCTTCAGATCCCGAGCTTCGGGAGCCATTGACCGAAACGGATTCCCGCTTGCGGTGCGACCAGGCAAGGCCGGTCGAGGAGGAGAGGAGAATGCGATGACTTCTCACTGGCGCATCGGCTCAATGTGCCGGCGCTGGAGCGCGCCTTTCGCCGACTGCGTGGCGACGCGGCGGCAGCATCAACGCACGAACTGATCTGCGCCGTGGATGCCCCCAGGGCTGATTGGTTCTCTTGACCGTATCCAATGAACTCGAGGGGTCATGTCGATCGCCGAGCGTCTCGGGCGAAGTCGTCGCCAAGCGAAGAAAGCGCTCCTGCATCGAGGAGCTACGCTGTCCGGCGGCGGTGGAGGACGCCCGCGAAGTGATCTGCCCTGTGGATCCCCCCCAGGGCTCTTCAAGAGTCGGCTTGACGGCTTCAGACTCCGAGCTTCGGGATTG
>CAYFYD010000062.1:0-13522 GCA_964347195.1 uncultured Ectothiorhodospiraceae bacterium | reverse complement strand
GCGTAGGGCAGGCCGTGGAGCTCGCCCAGCGAGCTGGTCCCGAAGGTGTAGGGCGTGATGTCGACCAGCACCGCGTGCATGTCCCGGCCCATCTCGATCCCGGCCTGCACCGCGGCCCCCAGCGCCACGCACAGGTCCGGATCGACCTCGCTGTGGGGCTCCTGTCCCAGCCTCTCCGAGAGGAGTTGCGCGATGCGCGGAATGCGCGTCGAGCCGCCCACCATCAGGATGCGGTCGAGCTGGCTCGGGCGCAGGTCCGCGTCGTTGAGGGCCGTGGTCACCGACTGCATGGTCCGGGCGAGCAGCTCTTCGAGGTCCCGCTCGAACTCGGCCCGGCTCAGCTCGCAGGAAAGATGTCGCGCCTCGCCGGCGACCGAAGCCACGTGGTCCTCCTCGACCCGCACGTAGGGCTGGCCCGAGAGCTCGATCTTCGCCTCCTCGGCGGCGCGCTCGAGCCGCGCTTGCAGCACACGGTCGTCACCGGCGCCGTCGACGCCGAGCTCGCTCTCGACATGGCGGTTGAGGCGTTCGGCGACGATCCGGTCGAAATCGTCGCCGCCCAGACGGTTGTCCCCGGTGGAGGCCAGCACCTCGACCACCCCCTCCTCGATCGCCACCACCGAGACGTCGAAGGTTCCGCCGCCGAGGTCGTAGACCAGGATCGTGCGGCTCCCCTCGCGGCGGCTCTCGTAGCTGAGCGCCGCCGCGGTCGGCTCGTTGATGATCCGCACGACCTCCAGCCCGGCGATCTCGCCCGCTTCCCGGGTCGCCTGCCGCTGCGCGTCGGTGAAGTAGGCGGGCACGGTGACGACCGCCTTGCGCACGTCGTGGCCCAGGGCGCGCGCCGCCCGCTCCTTGAGCGCCTTGAGGATGAACGCCGAGATCTCCTGAGGCGTGTACTCCTCCGTCCCCATTGCCACCCGCTCGCCGGAGCCCATCAGGCGCTTGATCGAGAGCACCGTGCGCTCGGGGGCGGCGGCCCACTGGTTGCGCGCCCGGCGCCCGACGATGACCGCGCCCGCCTCGTCCAGCCCGACGCAGGAAGGCAGTATGGCGTCGCCGTCCTCGCGCACGACCTCCGGCCGCCCGTCCCTGATGATCGCCACCTCGGAGTTGGTCGTGCCCAGGTCGATGCCAATGATCGTTTCGGACTCCATCGAGATCACTCCTGCGTATCGTTACGGTTCACCGCGACGTCGGCGAGTCGCAGGACGTCACCGTCCCGCGTGTATCCACTGAGCAGCTCCTGGACCACCATGCCGCTCCCGACCCGCTCGACCCGGCGCATCTCCGCCGCATGCATGGTGCGCGCATCGAAGGGCTGGCCCTCGGTCCGCAGGCGCCGCACTCCGAAGCGGGACAGCATCCGGTCGAAACGCCGGAGCGCGATCTCGTAGCCTTCCACGACACCGCGAACGCCCCGCACCGGGCGCCGGAAGAGTCCGGGACGGTCGCGCAGCGCCGTCGCCGCCTCGAGGCCCCGCGCCAGGGCGTCGCGCACTTCGAGGACGGAGCGCAGGCAGCGGTTCTCGGCCTCGCGCGCGATGCGCTTCTCGAACGCCGCCAGGTCGTTCCGGTGGCGCTCCATCCACTCCGCCGCGGCGTCGTGGCGCGCCGCCGCCTGCGCGAGCTCCCGCCCCGCCTTCGACTGCTCGCGGTTCTGCAGCCGGACTTCCTGGCGCAGCGCCGCGAGCTCGGCGAACAGGTCGCGCAGACCGGGCTCCCGCGCTTCCCCGGACTCGCACTCCCCGCTGTCTTCCGCGACCTCGTCCAGCCAGCGGCCGAAGTCTTCCAGAACGCGGCGCTTCCACTCGTCGCCCGGCTCACTCATCGGGCGCGCCTTCCGCCGCGATCAGCGTCTTCAGGCCGGGCGCGGAACGCCGGCGTGGGCGCGCCTGCACCAGCGCGTCCAGCGCCAGCTCGAAGTCGCAGTGCCGGGCCATTCCGAACAGCGCGGTCTCGACCCGCGCGCGATCGTCCTTCAGGGCTTCGTAGGCGGCGACGATCCGTTGGCTGTACTCCGGCTCCCGGCTCGGCGGATGTGCCCGGATCAGCGCCAGATAGCGCCGGCGGACCTCCTCCCGGGAAGCGGAGGGCGAGAGCCCCAGGGTCAGATAGTGGGCCAGCATCGCTCAGGCTCCTCGGCGCCGCCGGCGCCCGGAGGCGCGGGGAAAGAGAAAGATGCGCGCCTCCCGGGTCAGCCCCCCGCGCAGGCCCGCTTCTTCGCACATGCGCGCGGTCCGGTCCAGGTTGTGCCGGATCTCCGGTTCGGCTCTCGCGGCCTCGGCCATCGCCCTCAGCAGGGAAGAGGGCACGCCGCGCAGCGCGTGCCCGTCGATCAGCGTCTCCAGCGCGTCCAGCTTCCGTATCGCCTCGTTGTCGAACAACGCGCCCTGGGACGGCTCGCCCGGCGCTCCCTCCCCCAGGCCCGCCCTCAACCCGTCCATGAACTCGTGGAGCGAAGGTTCTTCGTCGGGCGGTGCCTCCTCGGGGCCCAGCAACTCGTCCAGCAAGCTCGCGAAGGGCGGTGGAAGGCCGCCGCCGAAGAGCGGCTCGGGGAGGTCCAGGAGCCCGAAGTCCAGGTTCTGAAGCGCTTCGCGCAGGATGCCCCCCACCCCGCGCGCGAGCCGCGCCGCCCCCGCCCGCAAGCGCTCGCGGCCGGACGGCGCCGCCGCGTCCAGCGCTTCCGTGAAACGCCGGGAATCGTAATCGACTCCCTCCTGGTAGCGGATGACCGCGAGGTAGAGCAGGAGCAAGGGGTCCCGCCCGGCCTTCTTCACCCCGGTCAGCCGGCGATTGATCTCCACCCGCACCGCGGCCCGCCCGCCGCACTCCATCAGGATGTCGAAGACCTCGAAGAGCCGGTCGTCGTTCTGCCCGCGCATGATCGCGGCCCACCAGTCGGACAGGACCGGGGCGACATGAAGACCGCCGTAGAGGATGTGAAGATCGGCGGGCAGGGGAGCGAGCAGAGCGACCGCCTCGTCCGCATCGAGCGCCGGCGCCCTGCGAGCCAGGAGCCCTCGCACGGCGCCCGCCATTTCCGGGGTGACGTTCCTGACGTGGCCGTTCTCCGCCAGCTCGTGCAGCAGGAGGGCGAGGGTTCGGAGCTGCCCGGCCGGAGGCAGGCGCTCCAGATGAGGCGCCGCCACCTCGGCGGCGTCCCGGCCCGATGACACCACCTCCAGCAGGAGCCGCTTCACCGCCAGAATGCCCTCGAGCCGGGATCGGCCCAAAGCCTCGGCGTGCTGGAGATCCCGGGCCGCCAACTCGAAGCGTCCTTTGTTGCGGCTCTGGTCGGCCGACCGGAGAAAGCCCACCGCCCGCAGATCGGCGATGCGCTCGTCGTGCGGGGCGCGATGCTGGGCCTCGGCCAGAGTCCGTTCGGCCCGGCGGTAGGCATTGCGGGAGTAGTGGAGCGTGGTCAGCTCCAGCCAGGGCTCCGCGTCCTCGGGGAAGCGGGCCGCCATGTCCTCCAGGACGCGCCGCAGCCGGGCCTTGTCCTTGCCGCGGCCCCGCAACAGCTCCACCAGAAAGCGATAGCCCTCCCGGTTGTCGGGGTCGGCCGCCAGGCTCGCCTCCATCAGATCGGCGAACAGCGTTTCGGGTTCGACGGGCCGGCCCCCCAGCAGCCCGGACAGCGTCTCGTCCGTCCCGGCCGGCAGGAGCTCGGGCTGCACGCTCCGATGCCCGGTCCGGGCCAGGAACTCGAACACACGCCCGCGAGCCAGCGCTCGATCTCCGGCCCGGGGGAACTCCTCGGAAAGACGTCCGAGCAAGGTCGCCGCCGCGCCGGGGTTCCACGGGTCCAGAGACGTCCGCTGAAGAAGGAGCTTGGTTCTGGCGAGCAGCCCGGGGACTCGTCCGGCCGGAAGGAGACGCTGCGCAAGCCCCCTGACCGTGCGCATGGTGAGGCGGCTCCGGGCGGTGGCCAGGCCCGCAATCTGCACGAGGTCCACCAGGGCCGGCAGGGGATCGTCGGGGCAGAGCGCATCGGCCAGGCGGCGCATCAGCCCTTCGATGGCGCGCGGGCCCTCGTTCCTGCGAAGCGCCCGGCCCAGCTCGTCGCCCAGCGCGGCGAGCGCCGCGCCGTCCGTTCCCAGCGTCTGTCGGGTCGCGGCGGCGCCGCCCTGCCCGCCACCGCCGCTGGCGCGCCGCAGCTCGGCGACGGTGCCGGCGAGGGCGAAGCCGGGCGGCAACAGAGCCAGAGCGCGGCGCAGCCCCGGGTCGTCCCGCGCCCCGAAACACGCCATGGCCTTGCAGAACACGCGCCAGGCCGCGAACGGCGAGCGCCGGGACAGGCCGCGCAGGAGACCGGCCGCACGCTCCCACTCTCCCGCGTCCATCGCATCGAGACCGCCCCGGACCTGTTCCGCGTCTCGTCGCAGCGCATGGCTCGCGTCGAGTGCGTCCGCCGCCTCCCAGCATCGCCGGCTCACGATCCGGTCGGCCAGCAAGCGTTCGGCCGCTCCGAGCGCCGGCCCGGCCTTCATGTACGCGGCGTAGGCGGCCACCGCGCCGTCCGTGTCCAGGTGGCGGAGGTAGCGCATCAGGTCTTCCTCGCCGAGCGTCCCGGGAAGGATGGTCGCGCGGTGGGGGGCAGCCCGCGCCCGCATGGCGGCCGCCTCGCTCTCCAGTCCTTTCCCCACCAGTTGCCGGGAACGCTGGACGAAGGCGCAGAAGTGCAGGAGCGCCGATCCCCCCGAATCGCGCTCGCCGTCCGGCACCCGCTTCAGGCGCTTGAGGGCCCCGCGGGCGTCTCCCCTGGCCAACAGCCGCCACCCCTGCTCCAGCAGGTCGCCGGCCGAGGCCGCGGGCGGCTGCTTCCGCCTGCGCTGTGTGCGGCGGTGCTTCCCGGACGCCCGGCCGCTCATCGCGGCGCCGCATCGAGGACTCTCAGCATCCGTTTGAGCGCGAAGTGGCGGTAGCTGCCGAGCACCAGCTCCCTCACTTCGTCCCAGTCGATGTGCTCCTCGACGTCGAGATCGATCCAGCCCCGGTGCCCGATGTACATGGGGATGGTGAAACGGGGGTCATCGGTGAGGGTGGCCTGAAGTTCCGGTCCCACCCGGAGTTGGAGGCGCAGGCGTCCCCCTCCCCGATGCACGCTGAGGAAGGTCTTCTTGCCGGCCTTGAATGAAGGCTTGCCGAACTGTGTACCCTCCACCGTCTCCGGCAGGGCGGCGCAGAAGTCCCTGATCCGAGAGAGGAGGGCCTGGGCATGAGGGACGAGCAGGGGATCGAAGTCCTCGGGATCCAGAGCGCGTTCGGGAGGGTCGATGTCGAGCGGCGGGCCGATGTGCGCCGCGAGCCCGGCCGGGGCGACCTGCGTGTAGGCCTCGCGGATCCTGGCCTCGACCGAGAGCCAGTCGTTGCCCCGGTCCAGGTGCACGCCGAGCCACCCGCGTGGACCGACGTAGGGCGGCACGAAGTAGTGCTCCGGCGCCATTTCCACGTGCAGTTGCCGTGCTCCCGGCGGCGCCGGCAACCACAGCGCAGTGTGTCCGTCTCCGTGGTGATTCACGGCGAGCAGCGCAAACACCTTGCCGCGGACGAGGTAGTCGGGCATGCGCTTGCCGCTGCGCTCCCGGGCTTCGGGGAGCGAGAGGCAGATCTCGCGGACCGCGGCCCTGATGTCCTTGGGCTTCATGGGGGATCGGTCCCGGTAGTCTTCGGATCCGCGATCATCGCACGGGCGCCTGCGCCGGGCCTTCCTCATCAGGCTTCTCTCGTTGGACGAGACTGAACCGGGAGGCATTCGGCGACACGACAAACAATCGCGAACGCGTGGGGAGCGACGAGAGTGAAGCGGGCGGAGCACGACCGCATGAGTCTCCCGTTCCGGGATGCGCGGCGTGCGCCCCGAACGCGGTATGCAGGCCGGCGCACCGGGGATCACACGAAGTCCGCGAGGTAGCGCTCGCAGAGGGCGACCGTGTCCCGGGTGTAGTCCACGCCCTGCGACTGGGCGAGCTCGGTCTCCGAGTGCGATCCTGTCCAGGCGACGAGGAGCAGGCGGCGCAGCATCACGAAGGTCGGGATCTCCGCCTCGTCCTCCTCCGGCAGCTCGGCCGCCCGGCGGTAGCCGCGCACCCAGGCCGCGATGAGCCCCGGGACCTCCGGGCGGTGCTCGAAGAAGGACACGGTGGTGGCGCAGTCGTACATGAGGTAGCTGAAGCCGCAGTCGTCGAAGTCGATGACCTTGGTGGTGTCGCCGTCGACCAGCAGGTTGGCGAGCCGCATGTCGCAGTGCACGAGATTGAAGCGCTCCGGCGACTTGCCGAAACGCGCGAGCCGTTCCCCGATGCGGTCGATGGTCCGGGCGAAGAGATCCTCGATGGCAGGGGTGAGCCCCATGCCGTCCCGCCAGGAGCCCCAGTGCGGCCGGCTTCCCAGGGTGGTCTCGAAGTCCCAGGTGAAACGCTCGAAGCCGACCGGCTTCTCCCAAGTGCGCACGTGGCGGTGCATGCGGGCGGTGATCTCGCCGAGGGTCTCGAAGGACCTGCGCAGGTCCTCGGAGTCTTCATCGGGCTCCTCTCCCGCCTCCCAGCCCGAGAGCACCACGTGGCGCGGCCGCGGAAGGTCGGGATGGGAGACGAGCTGGATGAGCTCGCCGTCCCTTCCTGCGACGGGGACCGGCGTGATGACCGCGCCGTCCCGGCGCAGCGCCGTGAGCCACGCGAGCTCCGAGGCGATGCCCTCGCGGCTATGGTAGCGCTCGCGGTGCACCCGCAGCGCCCAGCGCTCCGCGGAGCCGGGGGCGTCCACCCGGAAGGTCGCGTTCTCGGACACGTTGACGAGGGCGGCGACGACCCCCTCGGGCAGGTCGTAGCGCGCGAGCGCCGCGTTGGCGAGGCGTCCGATCGCGTCCATGCGTTCCTCGTGCGAGAGGTCGTCGAATCCAGGCATCCCGTTCTCCCTTCGCTCGTCTTTCGGGTCATCGGACCGCGCGAACCTCGCCGGCCGCAGGGGGCAGGCCGCGGCCAGGGCACGGGCCACGGACTCCTGCGCGCTTGACAGGGGGCCGGCCTGATTCGACCATCCCGTCCCGAGCCCTCTCGCCGGATCGCCGGTGCGCGCAGGCGCTCTGCCCAAGTGTCAGATTTGCGTCTTCCGGGGTCAAGGTGGACGACCGGGCCATGACTGCACCCGTTTCATGCTCGCTTTCTCATTGGACAACACGGGCTCAGGCCGCGCGCAGGGCTCTTCGGAAGTCGAGCTTCGGGGTTCGAAACACTGGAATCAGGCGATGGATTCCCGCTTTTGCGGGAATGACGGACAATGTGCAGGACGCCACTCCTCGTCCTTCCCGCTCCCCGATCGGAGCAGGGGACAAGCTGCGCGGGAATGACACCATCGTCCTTCCCGCTCTCCGATCGGAGCAAGGGACAAGCTGCGCGGGAATGACATCATCTGTGCAAGACGCGTCACTCCCACGACAGCCGCCATCCCTGCCATAACCGCCATCCCTGCCATAACCGCTATCCCTGCCATAGCCGTCATTCCCGCGAAAGCGGGAATCCATTTCGACCAACGAATCCCGAACCGCAGGGTCTGACGCCGTCGTGCCGACTTTGAAGATCTCTGCCGCGCGCGCTTCCCACCTGCCTTCGGGCGGGGCGGCTCTCGAGCCCCCGCCTCTCGTCGGGTACGCGCGGGTGCCGTCGCGGGGCCGGTACGCATTCGGACATGGCCCATGAGTGACGCCAAGATCGAGTTCCTCGAAGCCTCCAGGACCTGGTGGAACCCGAACAAGACCGAGTTCTGGCAGGACGCGGGCGTCGACCTGGTGATCGACCGGCGCGAGGGCTACTGCCTCCACGACATGGACGGGCGCCGCCTCATCGACGTCCACCTCAACGGCGGGACCTACAATCTCGGGCACCGCAACCCCGAGCTGATCGAGGTGCTGAACGCGGGGGCCCAACGCTTCGACATGGGCAACCACCACTTTCCCGCCCTCGCGCGTACCGCGCTCGCGGAGGCGCTCGCGGAATGCACGCCGGCGGGCCTCCAGTACACCATCTACGGGGCGGGCGGCGCCGAGGCGGTGGAGCTCGCGATCAAGTCCGCACGCCACGCGACGAAGCGGCGGAAGATCGTATCGATCGTCAAGGCCTACCACGGCCACTCCGGCCTCTCGGTCAAGACCGGCGACGAGCGTTTCTCCCGGACCTTCCTCTCCGAAGACCTCCTCGGCGAGTTCGTGCAGGTCCCCTTCAACCGGCTCGACGCGATGGAGGACGCACTGAAGGCGGAGGACGCGGCCGCGGTCATCATGGAGACGATCCCCGCCACCTACGGGTTCCCCATGCCGCAGGAGGGCTACCTCCCCGAGGTGAAGCGCCTTTGCGAGCGCCACGGCGCGCTCTACATCGCAGACGAGGTGCAGACCGGACTGATGCGCACGGGTGAGATGTGGGGGATCTCCCGCTACGGGGTCGTGCCCGACATCATGGTGATCGGCAAGGGGATCACCGGCGGCATGTACCCCATCTCCTGCTGCGTGACGAGCCCGCGCGCCGGCGCGTGGCTCGAGGAGGACGGGTTCGCCCACATGTCGACCGCGGGCGGTGCGGAGCTCGGGTGCATCGTCGCCCTCAAGGTGCTCGAGATTACCCGCAGGCCCGAGGTGCGCTCGATGGTGCGCTACATCTCGGACTACCTGCGCTCGGGCCTCGACGAGATCCAGTCCCTCTATCCCGACTTCTTCGTCGGCATCCGCCAGCACGGCGTGGTGATGGGCCTCGAGTTCAACCACCCCGAGGGCGCGAAGCCGGTCATGCGCCGCCTCTACGAGAACGGAGTGTGGGCGATCTTCTCGACCCTGGACCCGAGCGTGCTCCAGTTCAAGCCCGGGATCCTGATGACGCAGCGCCTCTGCGAGGACCTCCTGCGGCGGGTGGAGGCGGCGGTCGGCCTCGCGCGCGGCGACGTCATGGGAGCGGGACGGCGGGGAAGGGCGGGGTGATGGACGCCAGCATCCGCAACTTGGTGGACATCAGCGAGACCCCGGTCGCGATGCGCACCCGAGCGGACATGGTGCTCGAGCGCGCGGGCTGGGCGGCCCAGGTCTTCCAGCGCTACGACCGCAGGACCACGCAGGCGATCGCCGACGCGGCGGCCCGAGCCGCGCATGCCCGGGCCCGGGACTACGCGGAGTGGGTGGTGCGGGAGACCGGCTTCGGCGTGGTCGAGCACAAGGTGCAGAAGAACGAGCTCTCCAGCATCCCCTTCGTGGACCACTACCGCGACTGGAACTTCGTCGATCCGCGGGTCGACTCCCACACCGGCCTCATCGAGATCCCGAGGCCGGCGGGCGTGGTGTTCGCCCTGGTACCCTCCACCAACCCCGTCGCCACCGTGTACTTCAAGGTGCTCTCGGCCCTGCTCACGCGCAATGCGATCGTGGTCAGTCCCCATCCCGCGGCGCGCGAGTCCTGTGTCGACGCGGCCCGCACCCTCGCGGAGGCGGCGCTCGGGGCGGGGGCGCCGGAAGGAGCGGTGCAGGTGCTCGAAGAAGTGAGCCTGCCCCTGGTCAACGAGTTCATGCGTTCGGAGAAGACGGACGTGATCCTCGCCACCGGAGGCACCCCGATGGTGCGCGCCGCCTACGCCTCCTCGAATCCCGCGATCGGAGTGGGACCGGGCAACGCGCCGGTCTACGTCGACGCCTCCGCCGACCTGCGCGCCGCCGCCGTCCACATCGTCGACAGCAAGTGCTTCGACAACTCGGTGCTCTGCACCAACGAGTCCGTCCTCATCACGGTGGAGAGCGTCGCGAAGCCGCTCGAACGGGAGCTCGCCCGCGCCGGCGCCCACTTCTGCAACGAGGACGAGACCGGCGCGATCCGGCGCTACCTCTTCCACGAGCGCGGCTTCAACGTCGAGGCGCTGGGTCGGGACGCGGTCTGGATCGCGGCGCAGGCCGGCTTCAGGGTCCCGGCGAGAACCCGGATCCTGGTGACTCCGATCCGGCTGATCGGCGAGGGCGAGGACCTGTCCCGGGAGAAGCTGTGCCCGGTGCTCAGCTTCTTCGTCGCCCGCAGCCACTCCCAGGCCCTCATGCAGGCCCGCGCCCTGCTGCGCTTCGCGGGGGCCGGGCACTCCGCCGCGATGCACTCCACCGACGACCGGGCCGTCGTCGACTATGCGGCCGCGGTCGAGGTCTACCGGGTGGTGGTCAACGCGCCCTGCAGCCAGGGCGCAGCGGGCTTCGGGACCGGCCTCGCCCCCACCTTCACCGTCGGCACCGGCTTCTTCGGACGCTCGTCGGTGGGCGAGAACGTCGGTCCCCAGCACCTCGTCAACTGGACCCGCATCGCGTGGCGGGACGGCGGCGGCCGGCCGGAAGCCGCGGCCGCGCCGCGTCTCCGCCACCCGGGGCCCCTCCCGAGGGCGCCCTCGGACGGCGTTCCCGGAGAGGGCCGGGAAGCGCTCCCGGCGGCTCCGTGGCCGGGCGCCGGCGGCCTCTCGCGCGAGGCGCTGCGCGAGCAGGTCCGCGAGATCGTGGCGGCCGAGCTGCGCAATCTGCTCGAGGAGCGGCGCTGATGGCCGAGCTGCGCTCCTTCATCTTCATCGACCAGTTGCAGCCGCAGACGCTGTGCTACATGAGCACCTGGATGCGCGGCTCCCTGCCGCGCGTCCGGATGGCGGCGCAGATCATCGAGGTGGCGCCCGGCCTCGACATCGAGGCGCTCACCGACATCGCGGTGAAGCACACCGCAGTGCGCGCCGGCATCCTGGTGGTCGAGCGCCAGTTCGGCTATCTCGAGTTCCACTCCCGCGACACCGCGGCGGTTCGGGCCTCCGCGGCCGCGGTGCTGTCGGCGCTCGGAAGCGACGAGGCCGATGCCACGCCCCCGCGCATTCTGGGTTCCCGGGTGATCACCAACATCGATCACCAGCACGCCTTCCTCATCAACCGCAACAAGCTCGGCTCCATGGTGATCGCGGGAGAGGCGCTCTACACCCTGGAGGTGCAGCCGGCCTCCTACGCGGTGGTCGCCGCGAACGAGGCGGAGAAGGCGGCGAACGTCAAGGTGATCGACTACCGGATGATCGGCGCGAACGGCCGGGTGTACCTCGCCGGCACCGAGGCGGACATTCCGCCCGCGCGCGAGGCGGCGGAGTCCGCCCTCCAGGCGCTGGGGGCGGCGGGCGGATGAGCGCCGCGGCGGATCCCGGGATTGCCGCGCTCGTGCGCGAAGTCCTGGCCGAAGTCCTGACCGAAGAGATGGCCCGCCTGCGGGCGGAGAAGGGCGCGCCCGCGGTGCGGGAAGAGCGGGTGAGGATCCGCAGCGACGCGGACCTCCGGAGCTTCGCTACGCGCGTGCTCGCGATGGCCGAGGACGCGGAGACGCGCCGCGCGCTGGTGGACGGCGGCATCGTGTTCCGCCTCGACGACGAGGCCCCGGGGCCGGGGAGCCGCCCCGCGCCGCCCGGGACCGCGGCGCGGGCGGCGGGGACTGCCCGTACCGAAGTGGTCGAACGCGGTCTCTTCTCCGAGCGGCGGGCGGAACGTCTCCCTTCCGGGACGACGCGGGTCCGCCTCGGCCGAAACGTGAGAATGACGCCGCTCGCGCGTGATCGCCTGCGCCGGCGGGGCATCGAGATCGAGAGGATGTAGCGATGATCAAAGGGCGCGTCACCGGCCGCGTATGGTCGACGAAACGGTTGGAAGCGCTGCCGCAGGGGGCGCTGCTCGAGGTCGAGGTCGGGAGCGGAGCGCGCCTCATCGCCTTCGACCCGCTCGGGTGCGGCGAAGGCGAAGAAGTGCTGGTTACTCAGGGGTCGGTGGCGGCCGGCTGGTTCGAAGGGGTCAAGGCACCGGTGGACGCGCTGATCATCGGGTCCGTCGACGAGAGCACATGAGCCCGGTCCGGTCGCGCCCGCCGCGCGAGCGCGGAGGGCGGCGGCCGGAACCGGCAGGTTGAACAGCAAGCTCGAGGAGTGAAGAGATGGCCAACCAGGCATTGGGAATGATCGAGACCAAGGGGTTCGTGGCCGCCCTCGCGGCGGCGGACTCGATGGTCAAGGCGGCGAACGTCACCATCGTCGGTCGCGAGGAGGTGGGAGACGGCCTCGTCGCGGTGGTGATCTCCGGCGATGTCGGCGCGGTCAAGGCCGCGACCGAGGCGGGGGCGGAGACCGCCAACCAGGTCGGGGAGCTCGTCTCGGTGCACGTGATCCCGCGGCCCCACCAGGACCTCGCCCGGCACTTCACCTCGTCCGGCGAGTGAACGCAGTGCCGGCCCGGACGCCGCGAACCGTGCGCGGAGACCACCAACCAGGTCGGGGAGCTCGTCTCGGTGCACGTGGTCCCGCACCCCCACCAGGACCTCGCCCGACACTTCACCTCGTCCGGCGAGTGAACGCAGTGCCGGCCCGGGCGCCGCGACGCAGGCGCGGGTGAGCGATGCCGGTCGTCCTGACTCCCGAGAAGGTCCGCCGCATCAAGGAGGACCTCGCCCGCGGGCTCCTTCAGACCGAAGTCGCGGCCCGGCACGGGGTGTCGCAGTCGCAGATCTCGCGGATCGCCGGCAACCGGGCCTGGGCCTCGGTGCCCTGGCCCGAGGACGCCTCCGCCCGCGCCGAAGGCGCCTCCACCCGCGTCTCGGGCGGCGGGCCGGATCCGGGGAGCGACGGCGGCGGCGATCCGCCCGCGGAGTCCGGACCCGAGCTGCGGGTGTATCTGCGGATCGAGAACCTCGCGCCGCAGTTCGCGGCGTACCTCTCGACCCCGGTGCGCGCCCGGGGCTATCCGCCGATGGAGGGCGACGAGAGCCTCATCATCGAGATCGCGCCCGCGCTCTCGATCCATCGGATCGTGGACTTGGCACTGAAGGCGGCGCCCGACATGGAGCCGGGGATCCTGTACACCGAGCGCCACTTCGGCCTCCTCGAGCTCCACTCCCGGGACCGTGACGAGGTCGACGGGGCGGGCGCGGCGATCCTGCGGGGCATCGGCGCCGAGGCGAGGGACCAGCTCGCGCCCTCGACGCTCTACACCGACATCATCGAGGCAGTGGCGGACCAGCACGCGATCATCCTCAACCGGATGCGCAACGCCTCGATGATCCTTCCCGGGCAGTCGCTGCTCCTCTACGAGATGGCGCCGGCGCTCTTCGCCGCGGTGGCGGCCAACCAGGCGGAACGGGCCGCCCCCGAGGCGACCATCGTCGATATCCAGATGATGGGGGCCTCGGGCCGGGTGTTCATGGCGGGAGAGCGCGAAGCGCTCCGGCGCGCACAGGCCGCCATCGACCGCACCCTGCGGGGAATCGAGGGCCGCCGGCCCCGCTGAGGCTCGCGCTGCCTGCCCCCCTCGACGATGGATTCCCGCTGCCGCGGGAATGACGGGAAACCGGCAGCACGCCACCCTCGAATCGGGGACGCGAATCGGGGACGAATCCTCGACGACAGATTACCGATCCCGATCGGGGAGTGGGAATGACGAGGAGTGGGGTCCTGCACATTGCCCGTCATTCCCGCGCCCCCTCCCGTCATTCCCGCGAAGCTT
>CAYFYD010000061.1:0-13594 GCA_964347195.1 uncultured Ectothiorhodospiraceae bacterium | reverse complement strand
ACGGTCGTGCCGGTCCTGCCGCGGGACCCGACGAGCAAAATGAGAATTGCTGGACGCGGAGCGCGCTCCTTCATCCGACCCTTCGACCTGCGTAAGCTTGCCGGAGAGGCTGACGCGCCGGTGTCGCCGCCCCGGGCCACATCGTGCGCGGACCTCCAATCCGCCCGGACACCAGAGGAGAAGTCACCCATGATCAGGACCGGAGACCAGTACCGGGAGTCGCTCCGGGACGGACGCGAGGTCTACATGGACGGAGTCCGGGTCGAGGACGTCACCGTGCACCCCATGTTCAAGCCTCTCGTGGACGTCCGCGCGCGCATCTACGACATGCAGCACGAAGCGGCGACGCGGGACATCATGAGCGTCGAGCAGGACGGGGAGCGCAACGCGATCGGCAACGCGCTGCCCCTCACCCAGGACGACTGGTGGGCGAAGCGACGGGCCACCGACACCGTCTTCGAGGAGATCGGCGGGATCGTCACCCGGGTGGGCGACGAGACCGTCGGCGAGATGTGGTCGCTCTTCGACGGCCGGGACGTGCTGGCGGAGATCGATCACCGCTTCGTCGACA
This sequence comes from uncultured Ectothiorhodospiraceae bacterium, assembly GCA_964347195.1. GTDB lineage: Bacteria > Pseudomonadota > Gammaproteobacteria > HK1 > HK1 > JAJEAD01. The sequence goes on along the minus strand of CAYFYD010000061.1, from coordinate 13,023 downwards.
ACATCGAGAATCACGTCGATCTGGTGCTCAGGCAAGACCCCTTCCACGTCTCCGCCAACACCGACCCCAAGGGCGACCGCTCCAAGCCCCCGCAGGAGCAGGATCCGGACATGCTCCTGCACGTCGTCGGGGAGACCGACTCCGGCATCGTGGTGCGCGGCGCGAAGTACGAGACCGCCGCCGCGTACGCCAATCAGGCCTTTACCAAGCCCACCATCGCGAACTGGGGCAACCAGGCGCTCTCGGACTACGCGGTCGGGTTCGTCTGCGACCTGGGCTCACCCCGACTCAAGTTCATCTGCCGCTCGGGGTTCGCCGGCGCGCGGGGCGCATGCCCGCGCGCCGACCATCGCGACTACCCCCTCGCGAACCGTTTCGACGAGGTCGACGCGCTCGTCGTCTTCGACGACGTGCTCGTTCCGTGGGAGAACGTGCTCTTCTACCGGCACACCCGGGCGGCCGCCTTCATCCGCGCGACCCTCCACCGCTACTCCGCCTTCGCGTTCGTGCAGCGCACGCTCAAGACGGCGGACATGATGATCGGCGCGGCCCTGTTTAACGCCCGCCAGACCGGACTCGAGAAGCAGCCGGCGGTACAGGAGAAGCTCTCCACCCTCGCGGTCTGGCGCGAGGGCATCAACGCCCACTTGAGCGCGGCCATCGCACTGGCGGAACGATCGCCGGGGGGACTCCTGATGCCGAACCAGTCCCTGCTCTACACCGGGCGCGTGCACGCGATGTCCAACCTCCCGGCGATGATGCACATCGCGCGCGAGCTGTGCGGCGGCCAGATCTGCGTGACGCCGAACGTCGCCTCCTTCGAGGCGCCCGCCACCCGGCCGTGGATGGAGAAGTACTACACGATCAACGCGGACTGGGTGGCGGAGGACCGCCGGAAGCTGCTCGCCTTCGCCCGCGATCTGCTGAACTCCGACTACGCGGGGCACCGGCTCACCTTCCAGCTCTTCGCCCAGTCGCCGCCCTTCGCCCATCTCGCCGCGGTCTATCGCAACTTCGACTGGGACGGACCGCTCTCCTTCGTGAAGAGCTCGGCCGGTCTCTCCGACGCGGTCATGCGCGGCGTCGAGCCCCGGGGCGGAGACCCGACCGTCGAACACTGGTTCTCCCGAAGCCGCCCGTGACGGAGGAGCCCCCCGCCGGCGGCGTCCACCCCGATGCACGCCGGACCGGGATCGGGCATCATTCCGGAGTCCCGCAACAGATACGGAACGATGGCCGACCCTTGGCGCGAGTTCGAACGCCGCACCCGCCGCTCCCGCGAGATCCACAACCGCGAAAAGAAGCTCATACCCATGGCGGTGGTGGGCACCGTCGACATGCCCTACCCCGTTTACATCGTGGAGGGCGAAGGCGCGCGCATCGTCGACGTCGACGGCAACGAGTACATCGATCTCAGCATGGGCTTCGGCTGCCACGTGCTCGGACACGCGCACCCGGTGGTGGTCGAGGCGGTGCGCGACGCGGCGACGCGCGGGGTGCAGTTCGGGATCCACACCCCCTGTCAGGAGCCGCTCGCGCGCCTGGTCGTCGATGCGAGCCGGTGCGCGGACGCGGTGGTGTTCTGCAACTCGGGCACCGAGGCCACCATGTACGCGATCCGCGCCGCCCGCGCCCACCGGGGAAGGACGCGGATCGCGCTCTTCGAGGGCGCCTACCACGGCGCCCACGACGGGGTGCTCGTGAAGACCGATGAAGACAGCGCCCGGAACCTCCCGCGCGCCGTCGCCAAGGGGGCGGGCGTGCCGCAGGAGTACATCGACCGGATCCTCATGCTGCCCTACCGCCACGAAGCGGCCTTCGACCTCATCCGCGAGCATGCGGACGAGCTCGCGCTGGTGATGGTGGAGCCGGTGCAGGGCTCCAATCCCACCCTCGAGGGCCGCGACTTTCTCGCCGAGCTCATCGCGGTGTGTCGCGACGCGGGGGTGCTCGTCCTCTTCGACGAGGTCATCACCGGGTTCCGGCTCGCCTACGGTGGCGCTCAGGAGGAGATGGACCTCGTTCCCGACCTCGCCGCCTACGGCAAGACCCTCGGCGGCGGCATGCCGGTCGGAGCGGTGGCGGGGCGCGCCGCGCTGCTCTCGCGTTTCGACTGGCACCGGCAGGCGGAGACCGGCGGGAAGGTGTTCGCGGGCGGCACCTTCGGCGGCAACCCGGTCACGATGAGCGCGGGCGCCGCCACCCTGACTCACCTGAAGGCCCATCCGGAGATCTATGCGAACCTGCGCGAGCATGGCCGCTGCCTGCGCGAGGAGTTGGGAGGGTTCTGCGAAGCGCACGGATACCCGGCGCAGGTGATCAGTGCCCATTCCATGATCCACCTGCGCTTCCGGACGGGGCCGATCCGGAGCTCCCGCGACATCGACCGGCGCTTCGCGGCAGCGGAGAAGGAGTTCTACACCCGGGTGATGCTGAACGGGGTGCTGATTCCCGGCGATCACCTGGCCCTGACCTCCGCCGCCCATTCGAGCGAGGACATCGACGCGGTGGTCGCCGCCTGCCGGGTCGCATTCGAGGAGACAGCGGGGCTCGCACCCCGCCGCGCGACGGCCCGCGACGGAGCGCGGCGACGCGGCGCCCGCCCGGAGACACCCGCCGCGAGCGGAGCGAGACCGTGAAGTTCTTCGACTGCGCCCCCGCTCCCAGTCCCCGCCGGGTGCGCATCTTCATCGCCGAGAAAGGGTTGGACATCCCGGTGGTGGAGGTCGACCTGCGATCCGGAGAACAGCACTGCGACGCCTTCGCCGCCGTCAACCCGCATCGCACGGTGCCGGTGCTGGAGCTGGACGACGGCCAGCGAATCACCAACACCGCCGGGATCTGCGCCTGTCTGGAGGCCCTCCACCCCCGGCCTCCCCTGCTCGGCGAGACCCCCGTCGACAAGGCGCGCGTCGCCGAGACGCAGTGGCGGATGGAAATGCAGGGTTTGATGGCGGTGAGCGAAGTGCTGCGCAACCGCGCGAAGGCGTTCCGGGGCCGGGCCCTCACCGGAGCGGCCGGCTTCGAGCAGATACCGGAGCTCGCCGAACGCGGCCTGCGACGCATCGATCTCTTCTTCGAAGAAATCGACGCCATCCTGGCGAAGCGCCCCTTCGTCGCCGGTGAGCACTACTCGATCGCCGACATCACCGCGCTCGTCGCCGTGGACTTCGCGGGATGGGTGAAGAAAAGCCTCCCGGCGGGGGCCGTCCACGCCCGCCGCTGGCACGAGACGGTGAGCGCGCGCCCGAGCGCGCGGCTTTGAGCTCCCCCCGCCCACGCCCGGCGCCGGGGATCGACGGGCACGCTGGAGAGACTCCCCGGAAACCCGGCACGAAAGCCTCCGCCCGGGGTGATTTGCTGTGAAAACAGACTCGGGACGGGCGATGTACCGCGCACCCGGGAGAAGCGCCTTCGCGACGCCGGACCTTTTCATGCGACGGGGTGGCCGGCTCGTCCATGCGGGTTTCGACGGGATGACGAGCTCTCGATGCAGGTTAAGATAGCGAAACCTTCTCACGTGACTTCGAGATCATGTTCGAGCTGAGCCGCGACCAGAAGGCCCTTCGCGCCCGCGCCGCGGAGTTCGCACGCTCGCGCATCGCCGGCCGTGCGGCGCGGGTGGACGCGTCGGAGCAGTACCCCTTCGACAACGTCGAAGACCTGCGGGCGGCAGGCTTCATGGGGATGACGATCCCCGAAGCCCTGGGGGGCCGGGGCCTCTCCTTTATGGACGCGGTCCTGGTCATCGAGGAGATGGCCAAGGTCTGCGGGGTCACCGCGCGCATCGTGGTCGAAGCCAACATGGGCGGCATCTCGGCCGTGATGCACTACGGCAGCGAGCACCAGAAGCGCCTCGCGGCCGGACTGGTGCTCGACGGCGACAAGCCCGCCATCTGCATCACCGAGCCCGAGGCGGGCAGCGCCGCCAACGAGATGCGCACCCGTGCCGACCGGAAAGGCGACACCTACGTGCTGAACGGCACGAAGCACTGGATCACGGGGGGCGGGGTATCGAAGCTGCACGTGATCTTCGCGCGGACCTTCGACGAGCGGGGCCGGGAGCAGGGCATCGGGGCCTTCCTCGCGGTCCGGGGCGAGAGCAAAGGACTCGTGGTGGGCAGGCGCGCCTTCGCGATGGGGCTCCGCGGCCTCCCCGAGACCGAGGTCCGACTGGAAGACCTCGAAGTGCCGGCCGAGATGCTGCTGTTGCCGCCGGAGGGCCTGCGCCGGGGATTCGCCCGCCTCATGGACGCGTACAACAGCCAGCGCGTCGGCGCCGCCACGGTGGCGCTGGGGCTCGCCCAGGGCGCCTACGAGCTCGCGCTCGAGCGCGTGAAGACGCGCGAGCAGTTCGGCCGCCCCATCTGCGAGTTCCAGGGCCTGCAGTGGATGCTCGCCGACATGTCCACTTCCCTCGGCGCGGCACGCCTCATGATCCACCACGCGGCGGCGGGCGCCGGCGCAGGCTTCCCGGACCGGCTGGCAGCGGCACAGGCCAAGATCTTCGCCTCCGAGATGGCGCAGAAGGTGACGAGCGACGCCCTCCAGATCTTCGGAGCGGAAGGCTACGGCCGCGACCTCCCGCTCGAGCGCATGGTGCGCGACGCGCGCATGTTCACCATCGGCGGGGGCACCGCGCAGATCCTGCGCACCGTGGTGGCGAGCGCCATTCTCGGGCGCAAGCTGCCCCAGACCCGCGGCGCCCATCTGCCGGAGACGGCCGGCCGGCGCGCTCACGCCGCCTGAGGAGCGCCCGGCCGCATGTTCCCCGACGCCCGGGGTCTCGAATGCACCGCGCAGGATCCGGGCGCGGTCGCGGCCTACGACGACGCGCTGGCGGCTTTCTTCGAGTTCCGGCTCTCGACCGCGGACCACGTCAAGGCGGCCCTCGAGGCCGACCCCGACTTCGTGATGGGACTCTGCTTCCGCGCCGGCCTCCTCATGCAGTTCGGCTCCCGGCACATCTACCCCAAGGTCGATCCGGTTCTGGACCGGCTGAAGGCGCTCACCGGACACGCGAACGCGCGGGAACGCGCCCACATCTCCGCCCTCGGACACTGGCGGGAAGGACGGATCGGAGACGCCTGCCGGACCTGGGAGGGCATTCTGGTCGCGACCCCCCAGGACCTGCTCGCACTGCGCCTGCACCACGGGATGAGCTTCTGGCGGGGTCGCCGGGAGGCCCTGCGGGACGCCCCGGCGGCGGTGCTCGGACGCATCGCGGAGAGCACGGTCGGATACGCCGTGGTGCTCGGCATGTTCGCGTTCGGACTCGAGGAGTGTGGGGACTATCCCCGCGCCGAGGAGTTCGGGCGCCGCGCCCAGGCCCTGAACCCGGACGACCTCTGGGCGCTGCACGCGGTGGCGCACGTAATGGAGATGCAGGGCCGCCACGAGGAGGGGCGCGAGTGGCTGGACCGGCCCTTCGGCGCGTGGGCGGACCGCAACCCCTTCAAGGACCACGTCTGGTGGCACGCCGCCCTCTTCACCCTCGAAGCAGGGGACGACGAGCGGGTGCTCGACATCTACGAGCACGAGGTGCGCATCGACGATGCGGGCTTCTACCTCGACGTGCAGAACGCGGCCTCGCTGCTCATGCGCCTCACCCTGCTCGGAGCGGACCTCGGCGGACGCTGGGAAGAGCTCGCGGAGCTCGCCGAGGCCCGCACCGGCGATCACGTCCTTCCCTTCACGGACCTGCACTTCATGATGTCCCTGACCGGAGCCGGGCGCCACGCCGCCGCCGCGCGCTACCTCGCCTCGCTCGAGGCCTTTTCGAGGGAGGAGACCCCCGACGCGGCCGGGGTCACCGCATCCCTCGGACTTCCCGTCGCCGAGGCCCTGCTCGCCCATGCGAAGGGCGAGTACGGGAAGTGCGCCGACCTGCTCTACCCGCTCCGGCAATCGCTCGCTCCGCTGGGAGGGAGCCACGCCCAGCAGGATGTCTTCCACCAGCTCCTCATCGACGCCGTCATCCACGACGGGCGGCGCGACCTCGCCCGGAGCCTGCTCGCCGAGCGCGCCTCGCTCCGGCCCGGCGGGCGGTGGACCCGAGAACGCTCGCACCGCATCCACTAGTGTGCCGTCCCGCAAACACCTGTCTCATCATCAGGATGAGATTCTCAGCATCATTCCATTCAAAAGAACAAGTTACATAGTAAACTTAGAGTAACCCCTGAATATGCTGCTCGTGAGACAGAACACCGGAGGGCGCCAACCCATGAACGAAGACACCTTCAACCTGCAAGTCCGAAAGTTCCTGAAGAAAGTCGGCATCTCGTCGCAGCGCGAGATCGAGCGGGCGGTGCGCGAAGGCATCGAGAGCGGTGCGCTCGCCGGCGACGAGAAGCTCGACGCCACCATCCGCCTCTCCATTCCCGCGCTCGGCGTGGCCCTCGACATCGACGACCGCATCGCGCTGGAGTAGGTGGGAAGGGGCTTCGAGTCCGGGGGCCTGCCGTGAGCGTCGAGGTGCTGGGCCTCGTCGCCTTCCGCGCGGTCGCGGTGGCCTTCGCCGCGTTCGCGCTGGTGCAGGGGGTCTGCAACGTGCTCGAGACCCTGAGCGATTTCGACGCCGCGCACCTCGGCTACTTCCTGCGCAGCCGGCTTCTCCGCCCCGGGGTCACCTTGCTGATCGCCGGCATCGTCTGGGCCACCGCCCCCGGCCTCTCCGTCCTCGCCACGACGGGAGGCTGAGGATCCGGCCCGACCTCGCACCGGCGCAACGCGCGAGGCTCATGGGCGCCCTCGACCTCGGGCGCTCCGAGCTCGCCGGGGTGGCGAGCGCATGGCGGGCGGGGAGAGGCGGGGCCGCCGTCGACGCCCTCCTCCGCCACTTCGACGGGCGCGAGCTGGACCCGCGCCTGCTCTGGGAGCCGGCCGCGAGTGCTGCGGATCACCGGCGATGGGCGGACGCGGCGCTGGAAGGCAGGTTCGAGCTCCAGGATGCGAAGGCCCGACCGCCGCGGCGCGCGGACGGCGGACTGGACTGGCGTCATGCCGGACCCGGCGGCGACCCGGAGTGGGCGCGTTTCCTGAACCGGCACGACTTTTTCCGATCCCTGCTCCGCGCGTGGCGCGACACCGGAGACGATCGCTACCGCCGCAGCATCAACGAGCTTCTCCTCGACTGGCTCGACCACATGCCGCCACCACGCGGGAGGAGCCGGAACCCGGCGTGGCGAAGCCTCGAGGCGGCCCGGCGCGCCACCCTGCCGTGGCTCGAAGTCTTCTTTGCGCACGCAGCGGGGCCGGCCCTCGATCCGGTGCCCCGCCTGCGCATGTTGCTCGGTATCCTCGACCACGGGCACGTGCTGCGGAACCGGCACGCCCGCTCCGGCAACCATCTCTTCACCGAAGTGGTCGCTCTCGCGGTGCTCGGGGCGGCCTGGCCCGAGCTGCGCGCGGCCGCGGGCTGGCGCGAGTACGCACTGAAGCGGGCGGTGGGGGCACTCTTCCGGCAGACCTGTCCCGACGGCGCCCACGCGGAGCTCTCCAACCATTACCACCGGGTGGTCGTGATGGAGGCGGAACGGCTGCTCGCGGTGCTCTCCCGGTACGGCAGGGAGGAGGAACGCGGGCGAGTCGAAGAGCGGGTCAGGGCGATGTGGGACTACTTCGCGGGACTGACCCTGCCCGACGGCACGGGACCGCTCAACAACGACGGAGACCGCGAGCCCAACGCGCGCTACCTGCGGGAGGCCAGCTCGCGCCACGACAACCCGGAGTGGCACTATGTGGCGAGCGGGGGCACGCGGGGGGTCGAGCCCGCGAGTCCGCCCAGCCGCTTCTACCCCTGGGCGGGACAGGCGGTGATGCGGGACGGCTGGGGCCCGGGCGCGCAATGGGCGCGCTTCGACGTGGGTCCCCACGGCACCGCCCACCAGCATGCGGACCAGTTGTCGCTCGAATTGTCCCTGGGTGGCCGCCATCTGCTGGTGGACCCCGGGCGCTACACCTATCGGCCCGGACCCGCACGCGAGTACATGAAGGGAGCGACCGGCCACAACGTGGTGCGCATCGACGGGCGGGGGAGCATCGAGCCGCCGTGGCGCGCCCGGGCCGTGTCGCGCGCGCTCGCGATGCGCACCGCGCGGCTCGACTTCTTCGGCCACTTCGTGCGATTCCCCGCCGACCCGCTGCGCGGCCGGGGCGGCGCACGGTGGACCCGCGGAGTCGTCTACCTGCGCGGCAAGTTCTGGATCGTGCTCGACCGCCTCGAGGTGAGCGGACCCTCCGACGTGCGGGTGAGCTGGCTCTTTCATCCCGACTGCCGCGTGGAGCTCCACGACGGCAGCGCGTACACCCGCGACCCCGGCGTGCCCAATCTCGCGCTGCGCCCCTCCGGCGCCATCGAGTGGCGCATCGAGTCCTTTCACGGCGCGCGCGACCCGCAATGGCGCGGCTGGTACAGCGAACGCTACAACGTCCTCGCCCCCTGCACCCAGCTCGAGTTCCGTGCACAAGTGCGCGCGCCCGTGCTCGCCGCGTGGCTGCTCCATCCCCTCGCCGCGGGCGCCGCGCGATGCGCACCGGTGCTGGAAGTCGACGAAGTCCGACCCGGTGTCGTGCGGGCGGCCACCGACGAAGAAGGCGGCGAGCTCGTGGTAGTGGCCCTGGACGGCTCCTCGGTCGCCGGGCTCGTCCCCGGTGTCGATGGCCAGGTTCCGTGCGCGCTGGCCGAGGGACCCGGGCGGGTGCCGGCGCCGATGTCGTGATCGACGGTCCACCGTCACGGGTCGGTCGAGGAGACCCGCGGGGCGGCCGCCTGCATCCGTGCGCCCTCGGGCCTACAACCCGCGGCTCCTCCGCCGATCCCGAATCGATTGACCTCGGGCCGGGCGGACCCGAAGATCGGACCCATGTCCGCGACCGGTTTCGATACGCTGCAGGCCTCGAGAACGCTCGAGGAGGCCGGCTTCGAGAGAGCCCAGGGGGATGTGCTCGTGGCCACGCTCGCCGGAGCGGTGAGGGATGGTACCGAGACGATCACGCAGAGCATGGCGACGAAGGAACAGGTCGCCGCCACGGCGGCGGATCTTCGTGCCGAGTCCGCCGAGGTACGTGCCGAGATGGCCGAGGTACGTGCCGAGATGGCCGTGCTGCGCGCCGAAATGCACGTCGAGTTCGCCAAAGTGCGCGCCGAGATGGCGGGGGAGTTCAAGGTGCTCTACCGGCACCTGTGGTTGATGTCCGCGGGCATCGTCGGGCTCACGGTGACCTTGGTCAAGCTCATTCCCTGACCTGATGACGTACGCAGCTCGGCTTTCGAGCGCCGGGCGAACGCCGCCTCGGGCGGCAGCGCCGGGCTCGGTCCTTCGGCAACGGAGACCCGGATCGGCCGGCCCTTCGTCGGACGGAGCCACGACTATGCGGCACGGAGCGACAGCGAACGCAGCCACCCGCGGAGCTCGTCGGCGTAGTCGCTCCAGTCCCGGTACCGCCGGCGGGCGCACTCCGCGACCAGGCGCAGGTAGCAGTCCTCGTCCTCGAGCAGACGGAGCATGGCCGCGGAGAGCGGGTCCGCCTCAGGCTCCGGCAGCACCAGGCAGCCGCCGCCGGCCGACACTTCCCGGAGCGCGCCCCGCGCGCTCACGATGCAGGGCCGCAGGCGGCGCAGACTCTCGACCACGGGAAGCCCGTAGCCTTCGTAGAGCGAGGGGCAGAGGGTGAAGCGGCACTCGGCGTAGGCATCCGCGAGGACTTCGTCGCTCACGTGCCCCAGCCACTCCACCGGCCTCCCCTTCGCCCGCAGCTCGGCGATCCGGGCCGCCGCCTCCTCACCGCCGCTGCGGCGCCGGCCGACGAGACGCAGAGCGAAACGCGCGCCGCGCCGCCAGAGTGCCTCGCAGGCGCGGAGCACCGTGGCCTGGTTCTTGCGGGGCTCGAGCGTCGCCACCATGAGTACGACGGGAGGCCCGCCCCCGTCGGACCAGGGGCGAGAAGGTCCCGCCACCGGATCGGTCGCGGGGGCGATGACCGTCACCGGAGGAAGCCTCTCCATGCCGCGGGCCGTCCAGTGCTCGACCAGATCGCGCCGCGATGCTTCCGAGACCGCCGCCACCCCGTCGTAGCCGCGCAGCGTGTCGAGGTAGGCGCCGAACTCCCGCCGGGAACGGCGGGTGGCGAACTGCGGATACTTGATCGGTATCAAATCGTGCACGACCGCGACGCCGGGGCCGGCGAGTCGGGGGCGAAGGCGTGCGATCTCTCCCGCCCGCCGGCTCTCGAGCTTCTCCACCACCAGCAGGCCCGCGTAGCGTCCCTCCGGAATCCGGCGTGATGCGTCGAGCGCCGGCAGCACCCGCGACGCCGCGCCGCGGAGCGCGTCACGAGGACGGATGCGCTGGCGCGGGCCGCCGTGACGCGGCGTATCGAGGGTGTCTCTTTCCTCCCGGCTCAGCACGCGCCACTCGCCCCGCCAGCGGTCGAAGGCGATGGGGAGGGCAAGGCCCTGCCGTTCGAGCTCCCGGCACACCGCCCGGGACACCCGCTGTACCCCGGTCGGGGAGACGCAGCGCGCAGTGTGGCTCATGTCGACGAGGAGCGGCGACTCCGTCGAAAGCGGTCCACCACCGCCCGCGGGCGCGGTCACGCCGCCTTCACGCTCCTTCGCGGCCCGGCACCACCTCCCGGCCCCGGTCCACGGAAAGGTAGAGCGCATCCATGGCGCGCTGGATGCGGAGGATCTCGCCGGGAGCGACCGGGGCCGGACCGCCGCCGCGCACCGCGGCGAGGAAGCTCGCCATGAGGCGGTCCATCCGGTAGTCGCAGGGCGCGAGCGAGCCGGGCGGCGGCGAGTCGTCCACCCACTCGCCGCCCCGGTCGAGAAGCACCCGGAGCGGCGACAGCGACGCGTTGCCGCGTTCACCCAGGAACTCCCATCCCTCCGGCCGCGGCGAAGGCGCCTGCAACCAGTTCGCCTCCAGGGTCACCACCGTCCCGCCTTCGAGGCGCAGCATGCCCACCCCGAAATCCTCGATCCGCGGGTGCACCGCGGTCTCCGTCTCGCCCGGCGGCAGACCGAGCGCGGGCGGATAGCCCCGCAGACGCTGCCAGGCGAAGGCGCTCGCGGTGGTCGGCTCGGGGTTCCCCAACATCCAGAGGATCAGATCGAGGTTGTGTATGGTCCAGTGGGACAACACCCCGCGATGGGCGAGCGCGTGGCGGTGGACGGGGAAGTTGTGCTCCGCCCCACCGAAAGTGCGCACCGCGTGCACGTGCCCGAGGTCGCCGGCCACGACGCGCCGGCGGAGATACATCGACTCGTCCCAGTAGCGGTACTGGAAGCAGATGCTGAACAACCGGTCCGCGCGCTCCGCCGCGCGCACCATCCCGGTCGCCTCGTCGATGTCGGTGGCCACGGGCTTCTCGCAGAGCACGTGGCAGCCCGCATCGAGGGCCTGCACCACCAGGGCGCGGTGGCTGGGCACGGAGGTGGCGACGTCCACCACATCCGGTTTCGTCCGGTCCAGCATCGCCTCCACCGACTCGAAGACCGGCACCCCGAACTCCGCGCCCAGGGCCCGCGCGCGTCGGGGCACCGCGTCGCACACCCCCACCACTTCGCAGGCGCCCGCCCGCGCGCACCCTCGCCAAGCGGGCAGGTGCTCGGTGTGCGCGATCACGCCGCATCCGACGATCGCCACCCGGATCGCCTTCATGGGCCGGATCCCGCGGAGGCGCCCCTCCCCTTCACACCTCGACCTGGAAATGCGCGCTGCGCGGGCGCTGGCTGTTGATCGGCAGCACGTCCTGCGGGCAGGCGGACAGGCACAGGACCAAGTCCATCGCGGCCCGGAAGATCAGGTAGTCGCCGCGCTTCGCTACCGTGGGGTGGAACCCGATGCTGCCGTCGGACTCGACCGGGGTGTTCTGCCAGAGGTTGAAGGGACAAGGGGTCTCGGCCGGCTTGAACCCGATCGCGACGAGCGCCTCCCACAGGTTGTCGGTGCAGTTGCGGTGCTCGTCGAAGCCGAGGATCCGGTAGCGGTACAGGTCGCAGGCCGCCATCATCGTGTCGTGCACCCCGGGCGAGGTGTCCTCCAGGATGCGCACGATGGGCCGGCGCCGGTTGGTGATCATGGTGTCGCCGGCCTTCGGGCGGTAGCGCCCGAGCGATACCCGGCAGTGCTCCATCGACATGAACTCGCCCGGGTTCTCGGCGTTGAAGGCCCAGCAGTCGACGACCTGGGTACCGTGGGTGTTGATGATCTTCATCCGCTTGCCCCGCGGTACGAACGCAGCCTTGCCGCGGCGGGCCGGAATCGTGACCAGGGAACCCCACTCGATCGCCTTGCGAGCGCTTCTCGCCTTCTTTCCCGTTGCCATGTGCGCATCTCCTCCGGCCGAGGCACAGGAAAAGTACCGGAGCGGGGCCGGCATTGCGAGCGCTGCGCGCCCTGCGTCCAGGACCATTTCATGCTGCGTCTCGACCCGAGCCTCGGGACCGGCGGGATGGCGCCAATGGACGACTCGGGGCGCTCGGTGATGCGGAATGCCTGCAACTGAAGGGTAGGCAGGGCGAATGAGGGCGCACCGGGGGGGTCACCAACGCCGTCCGCGTCAGCATGAAATGGCCCTGGCCCTTCGTCCTCCGGGCGCCCGCCCGGGCCGGGAGCGCCCCGCCCGCTTCGACGTGCCGGAGACGACGCCGGGGCAGATGGCCCTGCCGGGATCGGCCAGGCCGGGAGCGCGCCTTCCCACTGCGGCGCCGGAGCCGCGCATCCGTGATCGGTCAGCGAGTTCGGGTCCCGGAAAGGCAATGGATTCCCGCTTGCGCGGGAATGACGACAGGGCAAATGTGTTCTCGGCCGTCCCGGTTCGCCGCCGGACAGCGTAGCTCCTTGATGCAGAAGCTCTTTCTTCGGTTGACGACGACTTCGCTCGAAACGCTCGGCGATCGACATGACCCCTTGAATTTATTGGACACGGTCAAGAGAACCAATCAGCCCTGGGAATGACGACAGGACCATTCAGAAGTCGAGTTGCGGGGGTCGAAGTACTGGAATCAGGCGATGG